>JAPOOY010000252.1 GCA_026713205.1 Bdellovibrionales bacterium | reverse complement strand
ACAAAAAATAAAAGAAATCCTACAACAACCATACCAGCATCCTGGCCACGTTTGCTTTCCATTGAAGCTGTTAGGGCTGTTAGTTCTCTTTGAACATTATCCCTTTCATCCGTCAGTTCGTTACATGAATAATCTTGATATTTTTTCTTGCTAACATATTGAGGGGAGATAGAGCCGGGGCTGGTTGCACAATTCGCAAGCAATACTAAGCAAATAAACATTGAAAGGGTCTTTTTAACTATCACAAAGCCCCTTGGTAACTCTATTCAATGAGGCAACACGAACTGGAGTGCGGTTGTGAAACTGGAATTTTACCAGCATAGATAAATCATTGAATTTAGGTTGATTCCTTTTTTCAAACTCTTTACTGGCCTTAGAGTTAAATCTAAGCTGTCTTTTTTTTGAAAACTTCTTCTTCAAGTTTTTTGAGCCGTGTCTCAAGACTTTTTTCACCCATGAAGGTTTCTCTTAGTCTTTCGTTGAGAAGAGATTGGTATTTTTTCCCTTGAGCTTTTGCTTCCTCTTTTATTTTAATGAGAAGATCTTCATCGAGAAAAGTTGTAATTCTGACCTTCGTCTCAGAAGAATTCCAAGTTGAAGGAAGCGCAATCTCGCAGTTTCCGTATTGAATGTTTTTTTTCTTAGTTTTGATATTCATTCCAAACTTCCAGTAACATCTCTATTCTTTGCTCGAGGTATTCGGTCATCTCTTTGATGAACTTTTCTTTGAAACCTCGGCAGAAGTAGCAATTCACAGGTTCAAGTGTAAATTTGGCCTCGCATCCGGGCGCTATAACATGAACATGTGCCGGGCTGTGATCATCAGGGAAAATGCAAACTTTAACGTTTCTGTATCTGAGGATCACAGGCATGACGTATTTTATACATAAAAATATGTATTTGTCAACAATGCCTTAGAAAAACTTGCTGTTTTCTAAAATATTCTTGGTGGCTTCAACAATTTTAAACCTTATAGTGGAATGAAATATCTCCCCCCAACTCAACTCTCAGAAGCACAGAAGGCCATTTTTAGAGGTTCTTAATAATGAAAACAAATTAAAAATCGTGAAGGCGAATGAAACTTAATGAAGTATCGTGAAAGGAAAGGAAGCTGGAAAACTCTGACCCATCCTTAAGTAGTTAAAATTAAAGCATTTCAAGGGGCGGTCGCTATGCCTCAGGCAGGCAGTTCGGGCATGGCTTTATAACCTCTTAAAAATACTGGGCTGGTTGTGCACTAAAATCTTCATGCTACCCTCATACTGTACTTATCTTATCTTAACCCATATCTTTTTTAAGAAATTTTTTTAGAATATTCATTTTTCGCTAATTTATACCCAGAAACTCTTTCATAAAATTTCATCCAACCCTGCCACAATATTTGCCAGCCTGGTCGCTTATAGGCTCCTGTGAATCCACCAAGCATAGCAATTAAGCGAAGCCCATCTTTTATTGTTTTCATTCTACCCAAGTTCTTTTCTTTTGCTTGGGCCTTAATGTATAAAACCTCATCTTCCTCGAATCCTTTCTTTAGAGGAATATTGGGAGAAACTTCCTCAATAGTTCTCAAAGCAACAATTCTCCATCCAATAACAAATGCCATTGCAAGAAATGGAGTAAAATGTTTCAAATCTGTAAATTGCCTTTCTTCAACTCGAACTCCTGTTTTTGCTCCTTTATTAACCTCTTCTATTTTCCATCTGTGCTTGTAGCTCTCTATCACAAATTTTAAAGATTGTGCATTTGATACTTCTTCAGTTGTCCATAGTCTCCATTCAACAGGTTTTTGACATTCACTTTTTTCTTTTACCAATGCCATATTGAGTTCCAAGGTTTTAGAGCCGCCTTTATAGTATTGGGGGGAAATAATTGAAATATTTTTTAGAAACCTTGTTTCAACTTTAATTTTTTCTAGGCGACCTTCTTTTTTAGCAGTTATTTCATAATTTTTTCCGCACTTCTTACTCTCTTTTAATTTCTCTAAAAGATTTGATTTTTGCTTTTCATCGTTAAAAATATTCCTGTTATATTGAGAACGAATAATAAACCCTAGGTCATTTTTTAAAAGAAAATCCATTAGCTCAAATTCGTCCCCTTCTCTGTCTGCAAGAAAAAGGCAACGAGATAGTAGTTTTTCCCCTTTTGATGAAAATATAAAAATATTCTCTATGCTTTTTTGGGCGGTTTTTATCCAAATATCTGATTCATCTTGAAGCTCGGGATGTTTTTCTGATATGGGCGTATTGAGGATATTAAAGTTTATTATCCCGAATATATGTCTTCCATTTGCAGAAACAGCAAGGCCATAATGAGTTCTAACGCAATTTTCTTTTCCTTTTCCACGGCTCATTAGGCCGTCCATTCCTTTTCTTGGGGTAACAAAGCAAGAGTCATTAAGAAGTAATATTTTCCCATTATAGGAATCCATTCTTTCAACAGTATTTGCATAATGATTTTGAAGAATCTTTTCCTCTGACACTTTGTCATTTTGGAAGAAACGATAAAGTCCTTTTAACTGGGCCATCTCTCCATTTGTCATGGTAGGGATTGATGATGCTGGACTATCATTAAGAGTTTCTGCTACAGAAAGCAATCTTTTATTAAGTCGTTGGTCGCCAAGTTCAACGTGCGCAAATTCATT
>JAPOOY010000249.1 GCA_026713205.1 Bdellovibrionales bacterium | reverse complement strand
TTGGTTTGGAGGAAAAACATGAAGGGGTTGTGGATCTTTTTACTTTGAAGGCCATGTATTTTGAAGGAGAAGAAGGGGAAAAAATTGTGGTTAAGGATGTGCCTTCGGAACTGGAAGAGCAAGCTAAGGAGTACCGTCATAAGTTGATTGAGGGCTTGGCGGACTTTGATGATGATTTAGCGGAAAAATTTTTAAATGAAGAAGAGGTGTCTGCCGAGGAGTTGCAAAAAATAGCGCGAAAAGCCACTTTGGATTTAAAAATCACATTGGTTTTCATGGGATCCGCTTATAAGAACAGAGGGGTTCAGCCTCTCTTGGATGGTGTGGAGCTTTATCTGCCTAATCCCACCGAGGTGAAAAATACAGCTCTGGATTTGAGCAATAAAGAAGCGGTGATAGCTATAGAACCCACTTCGGAAAAACCTCTCCTCCTTCTGGCTTTTAAGCTGGAAGACACTCGTTTTGGTCAACTCACTTATATGAGGGTTTATCAGGGTGTTATTCGTAAAGGGGATTTTATTATTAATTCCAGAGATAAAAAAAGAGTTAAAGTTCCCCGTTTGGGACATATGCATTCCGATGAAATGGAAGATGTGGAACAAGCCTATGCCGGGGATATTGTGGCGGTTTTTGGTGTGGAGTGTGCCAGTGGGGATACTTTCACAGATGGTAAATTAAATTATGCCATGAGTTCCATGTTTGTTCCCGAACCGGTGATGTCTATTTCCATTGCGCCAAAGGAGCAAAGCGCTTCGGGAAATTTTACCAAAGCTTTGCAGAAATTTCGGAAAGAGGACCCCACTTTTTTTGTTCATCGGGATGAAGAGTCAGCCCAAACCATTATTTCAGGAATGGGGGAATTGCATTTGAATGTTTATGTGGAGCGTATGAAACGGGAGTTTAAATGTGAAGTGGAAGTGGGAAAACCTCAAGTTAAGTTTCGTGAAACCATCAGTCAGCCTGTGGCCTATGATTACACCCATAAAAAGCAAACCGGTGGAGCCGGACAATTTGCCAAAGTGGTGGGAACCTTTGAGCCTCTTGGGGAAAGTTCAGAGGAAAATTATGAGTTTGTGGATAAAATTGTCAGCGGGCGTATTCCAAGGGAATATATTCCCGCAGTGGATAAGGGTTTTAAGGAACAAATGGAAAAAGGACCGCTTATCGGATTTCCCATTGTGAGTGTGAAAGCTATTCTCTCCGATGGAGCTTTTCATGATGTGGACTCCAGTGAAATGGCTTTCCGAATCTGTGCCATGGCCGCTTTTCGGGAGTTTTACATGAAAGCGCGTCCTGTGGCTTTAGAACCATTGATGAAATTGGAAGTTTCCTGTCCGGAGGAATTTCAGGGGAATGTTATTGGTCAGATCAACCAACGACGAGGCTTAATTAAAGGAACAGAAACACAGGAGGGCTTTGTCACGGTGGATGCGGAAGTTCCCCTTATGGAGATGTTTGAATATTCCACGGAACTCAGGTCCGCCACTCAGGGGAAAGGGGAGTTCAGCATGGAGTTTTCCCGTTATGCTCAAACTCCGAGGGATGTTCAGGAAACCTTGGTTAAAGAGTATCAGGCTAAGAGAGCCGCACAGGCTAAAAAGTGACAAAATACTGGTACGATTTAAGTTTTGTGGGTCAAGCTGGGGGACTTTTTGACAAGATGACAGAAGGATTACACCCTCCATTAAGAGAAGAGGGGGGTCAAAAGTTCAAACATGCGTTTTGCCGCAGAGCAGGCGTCCCGCCGCTCCGCGCTCAAAGCCGAACTCACTTTTGACCCCCCTCTTCTCTTAATGGAGGGCTAACTTTATGTCAGTGGAAAAACACAAATTTCAAACCGGATTGGTATATCAAAGAAAGGAATTTGTATGATTTTATCGGATAAAGCCATACAGAGTTTGATTGATAGCGGACGGCTGGTTGTAAAAGACAGAGTGCCGGATGCCGTTCAACCCTGTTCTGTTGATCTCACTATGGGAAGTGAGGCTCTTATTGTAAAATATTGGAATACGGAAGGTGTATTGGATTTTGATACTCCTATGGATCACCAGAAAATTTCCGGAAAGGAAATCATTATTCCACCCCAGTCTTTTATTCTGGCTGCAACCAAAGAGTATATTGAGCTTCCCAATGATGTGGCCGCTTTTGTAGAGGGGCGAAGCTCCATTGGCCGGATGGGACTTTTCATACAAAATGCCAGCGTTGTTGTCCCTGGCTTTCGCGGGACTCTCACTTTGGAGCTTTATAATGCCAATATTCTTCCCATTCGTTTAAGAGCCGGTCGGAAAATCTGTCAGTTGATTTTCTTTAAAATGGATCAACCGGCAGGACAGCCCTATCAGGGAAAATATCAAAATCAAAAGAAAACCACTGCCACCAAAGCCTTTTTAGAAAAAAAATGATAAAAGTCTCTTTTTATACCATTCCGGTTTGAAATTTTCCGG
>JAPOOY010000248.1 GCA_026713205.1 Bdellovibrionales bacterium | reverse complement strand
CCTATATTTTCATACCAATCAACAACCCGCACTCCGGCTAAGAGACGGGCATTTAAGGATAAAGTGGGTTTTTTTCGCACAATATGCCGGGGAAACAGCCCCATACCGGCCCCTGCCCCCACATACACAGGAAATCCGCTCCGAACATCAGGCAGACTGAACACAGGAACTACATCCACCAGCCACTCCCTTTTGCCATCAGTAAACTTCATGGAAAGAAGTTCCACACGAATGCTTAAGTCTCCTATGGTGGAAAACTCCTTAATCCTCTGATTTAAACCAAAAAGCACAGTGGAAAAAGGTTTTGAGGCAGTTTGATCCGTTGTTTCACCATAAAGGGAAGTGCCAAGGTAAAGCGCCAAATGTCTGGGGGATCCCTGATGGGTTTCCACATTGGGTTTACGGCTTGAAAAAAAATTTCTTAGCACATACTTATAACCGGAACTTTTGTCTTTCTCATGTGAAAATGCTCCAGGACTGGAAAACACCAGGAAAACAGAAACAAAAAAACCAAAAATAATTTTGCGTCCGCCAGACGGATTATTCTGACATCCCCTGAACTCCAAATGTTTTAAAATAAATCGGCATAAAAGAAGCATGAATGTTTTTCCCTTTTATAAACTTATCGTTTTTCCGGTAAAAAACCATCCGATTTTTAGAGATCAAATCAAATCCCTTAAATCTCTTTATATTTTTTAACTTTAAACAAAAAAAACCAGGACTTTTGGATTTATCCTGGTCCGGTTTGAAAATTTCCGGTTCTTCGTAAGAAAAAATACTTACACCCTTTATAACAGACTATAGGGGTCAAAAATGAGTTCGGCTTTGACACAGGTGCGGCTGAAAGTTGCTCTGTAGCAAAACGCAGGGCTGAATTGGCTGTTAAGGGCTTATGTCTCTTAAATAAAAACCGGAAAAATTCAAACACGATAGGATTGCACTTAGATCAATCTGAAGAGGGATCAAACTCCACAGGTTGTCCCGCAGGCTTCCCTAAAACCTCCCCTTCTCTCACAACAGGCTGACCGTAAAGAATTGTTCCCACAGGCCAGCCGGTAACGGTTTGACCTTCAAAGGGGGACCAGCCACATTTGCTGGCCAGCCAGGAGGATGAAATGGTTTTTCGGGCTTTTAAATCAACCAGAGTAAAATGCGCTTTATAACCTTTCTTAATCAGTCCCTGTTTTTTCATTTTAAACCGTCGGGCGGGATTTAAACTGAGCAGTTTAACCAATGTTTTTATATCCAACCGGCGATGGTGCACATGATTCAACATCAAGGGTAAAAGAGTTTGAACTCCGGGCATTCCCGAAGGGGTGCCAGGGTAAGGCTTTTGTTTTTCCTCCAAAGTATGAGGGGCATGGTCAGAGGCAATAATATCCACAAGCCCCTTTTGCAAAGCCCTCCAAAGAGCCTCCTGATGAGTTTTATCCCTGATAGGAGGATTCATTTGAACCAAAGTTCCCCAGGCCTCATAACACTCCGGCGCAGATAAAGTGAGATGCTGGGGAGTGACTTCCGTGGAAACAAGGGCTCTGTGATTTTCCAAAAACTCCATTTCCTCCTTTGTACTGAGATGTAAGATGTGAATGGGTTTTTGATACTTTTCCGCTATTGCGACCACTCTTTCAGTGGAAAGTAAGGCCGTCCTGGCATCCCGCCAAAGGGGATGATTATGAACAGAGACAGGTTTTTTTGAAGCCAAAGGTTTTCTTTCATTTAACCGATCCTCATCCTCAGAATGAATAGCCGTCACCCCCGGCCCGCTTTGAGAAACAATCTGCTCCAACAAGGCCTGCTCTTTAACCAGCAAATCCCCTGTGGACTTCCCCATAAAGACCTTTACACCACAACAGCCTGGGAGTTTTCTCAGTTTTGACAGCTCAAGTTTATTATCTTTTCCCGCTCCCGCATAAAACGCAAAATCACACCAACTGACTTTACGAGCCAGCTGAACCTTATTTTCAAGAGCCTGCCGTGTCATGGTGGGAGGTATTGTATTGGGCATTTCAAAAAAAGCGGTGATACCACCCTTAACGGCGGCTAAGCTGCCGTGGGCTATATCCTCCTTATATTCCATCCCGGGTTCACGGAAATGCACCTGTGTGTCCATTAAACCCGGAAGAACATGAATATTATTTAATGAAAGAACGGCTTTACCCTGGGATTGGTTCAAAGACCCTATTTCACTGATGAAGCCATCCTTAATGCCAATGTCAAGGGTCTCCTCCACAATGTCCCAGGGATTTTTTGGATGGGAGAGCAAAACGCGCCCTCCTTTTAAAATCAAATCATAAATCATTCAGTGATACTCCTCCGGTTGAGTTTTCTGTTGAAGCTAAAGTGTTGTCAATGTTCATTCATTCCTGAAAGCCTCAAAACTCAAACCTAATTGATACATCTTATTTAAAAAACAAGGGGAATGTCCATTAACCTGTGCGTTTTTATATTGCTATGATTTGATTTTTATTTTCAAGTTTCTATAAGCAACTCTCCCATTCAAAAAACCCTCATTAGCTTTAACTCATAATCCACAAAAACAAAAAGCCTGTGGAGTTTCCTCCACAGGCTTTTCAATATTCCGTGCTTAAAAGCTGAATTAGAAGTTAAAAGTTACTTCACCTACGAAACCATGAGAAGTGTTATCTCCCAAACCAGCATTGTATTTCACAGCAAAGTTTGTGTTGTCCCAAGGATTAAACTGAGCTTTTACAGCCACACCGGAAGAGTCACTGGCTGAAGAAGAACTTGCTTCCCCTTCTTCCTTGTCATCTCCTGATGCGTCTGATTCTTTTGGTAAATAGCTCCCATTGTAATCACTATCAACTAAAGCATAGTTCCAGTCTTTTGCTGATACATTGTAATAATTAACCGCTATACTCCAACCGTAAGTTTCTGAAGCGTCTCCAACATAAGCTCCGGCTGAGTAAGTGCCGGCCCCTATTTTTTCAGCATTAGAAGACCAGAAACCAAAAACTCCGGCAGGCATACCTGCTATATCTTCGGAACCTGCGGAAACTTTTGCCATAACAAAGGATTGTGTTCCTTTTGCGATTTGATTGGTCTGACCACCAACGCCAATACCGTACTGCCAACTGTCTCCATCAGATTTAAGTCCGAGCCATCCACCGGCAATAGCATCTTCTTTACCCCATATTCCGGCGTAATCACCTACTTTTTCAACAAAAGCCTTTGCATAGGCGTAAGTAGCTGGCATCACTTCGTACTTAAACTTAGCCATGGCGCCCGCAGCGTAAAGGTCATCATCCACTAAAACGCCGTACTTGTTAAAATTACTGTAGTACTCGTACTTTCCGGCTTTTACAAAGAATGATTCAGAAGGAGAATACTTAACATAAGCTTGCTCCCAATGAACTTCTCCCAGGCCAGAATTAAATTCTCCGCCGTTAGGCGCTACAGGAGTTGTTAGACCAACACCCCATTGAATTTCATCGTTCACACTGCCAGTCCAGCCGGCACGCGCCCGATAGCTAAAATCCCCCCAGTTGTTATCTTTATCATATTGCCACTTTAACTCTACGGAACCATTAAAGCCTTCGGCACCGTCATCCTGTCCGGCCATACTGTCCATTCCTGCCAGAGCGCTGAAGCCAAAAACAGCAAATATAATTAAAATGTATTTTTTCATTTTTACCTCCTTAGGTAGATAATGTTTATACTCCAAACATACTTTGCTAGTTAATACACTTATCGGACGGTTGTCAATTCTGTAGGGAGTTGATGTCAGGACTATGGGTAAGATTTTACGCGTTGCAACGATTTATTGAACAAAAAGAGCCGAAAATTAAGCACTTACATTATTTATTCTTTGTTACTATTAAGAGCATTGTGTGGATTATTTCAAGCTTGCAATGCATTATAACCCTGATTTTACCCTTTTTTTCCAAAAGCCTAAACCTTTAAACCTCTCAAAGGGAATTTTTCAGGCCTTTGTAACCATTTAATGCGCTTTTGATGAAAACACTCCAAAAGACCGGTTCTCTCTCCACTTTTTTACTCAATAATTCGTCTCATTCTGAAACAGAAATTACCAAAACCCTTTAAATCTTCTGTTTTGGAAATGTTCGTTTGCAAAACCCTTAAATACCGCATAATCACCTAAAACCTGCCGGAAAAGTAAAGTGACAGAGATCAGAAAAACAGGTTAAAAAAACCAAAAATAGAAATTTCAAAATCAGATATACCGAAAAGAAAAACTCAAATAATAGGTGTACAATATAAAATACATACACAGGTGAAAGATGCAGGATTCCTTTAAAAATTTAAAAACCCGCTTTCAGAATCTAAAAAAACAACTGGAGGAAAAGGACTCATTAGATCCGGAAAAATACCGGGAGTTCGCCCGTCTCAATCAAATGCATGATTTACTGAAAAAATATGAAGCCTGTGATGAGGAGCTGAAAACCGCCCGCGAAATGGCAAAAACCGAAAAAGACCCGGAACTGACCTCTTTAGCAGAGGAAGAAGCGGAAGAAAAAGAAAAAGAACTGAAAAAAATAAAGGAGGAATTGATGGTGCAGCTTTTACCTCCTGATTCCAATGACAATAAAAACATTATTCTGGAAATTCGGGCCGGAGCGGGAGGAGAGGAAGCCAGCCTATTTGCAAGAGAACTGTTTGAAGCTTATCGGCAATATGCCCTGAAACGAAATTGGAAAATAGAAATGATCTCCGTTTCCTCAGGAAGTACGGGAGGTTATAAAGAGGTGATCTCCCTGATCCGTGGAAGAGAAGTGTATCGCACCCTTAAATATGAATCGGGAGTGCATCGTGTACAAAGAGTGCCAAAAACCGAATCCCAGGGACGAGTTCATACTTCCACGGTCACAGTGGTTGTTTTGCCGGAAGCCGATTCCGTAGAAGTTAAAATACGACCGGAGGACCTCCGTATTGATGTGTGCCGATCCAGCGGCGCGGGAGGACAGCATGTTAACACTACGGATTCCGCCGTGAGAGTCACCCACCTTCCTACAAAACTTATGGTGTACTGTCAGCAGGAAAAATCCCAGCATGCCAACAAGGAAAAAGCCCTGAAAATTCTTTATGCCCGCCTTTTGGACCTTCAAAAAGAGGAAACCAAAACCGCGGAATCCGAAAAACGCCAGGAACAAATGGGGGGAGGGGATCGCTCCATGAGAATACGAACCTATAATTTCCCCCAATCCCGCTTAACGGATCATCGCGCCCATCTCACTCAAAAAAACCTTTCCGTTGTTATGACCGGGGATTTTGACAGTTTATTTTCCGCCTTAACCCATTATCATCAAATGAAAGCCGCAGAGGAATGGAGCGAAAAGAAAGACTCATAAATCTAAAAAACAGGCCTCCCCGATTTTTTAAGGATCAAAAAATCGGAAGACTTCCGGAAAAGATAAAAAACCACTTCCGCCGGAACGGTATATATACCAATCGTGTTTGAAATTTTCCGAGTTTTATTTAAGAGACATAAGCCCTTTATAACAGACTATAGGGGTCAAAAATTCAAACATGCGTTTTGCCACAGAGCGACTTTCAGCCGCACCTGTGTCAAAGCCGAACTCAT
>JAPOOY010000242.1 GCA_026713205.1 Bdellovibrionales bacterium | reverse complement strand
AGCATTCATCCCAATGATGAAGTGAATCAATCCCAATCCTCCAACGATACCTTTCCCTCCGCCATGAAAATAGCTGTTTATTGTCTTGCGAAGGAAGACCTTTTAAAGTCTTTGTCTTTATTTGAAAAAACTCTGTCTGCAAAAGAAAAAGAATTTGCGGATGTTGTCAAAATCGGACGAACTCATCTGATGGATGCTGTCCCTCTCACTTTGGGTCAGGAATTTTCCGGTTATAAAGAACAAATCCGTGCGGCAAAAGAGGCTGTTACACAGACTTTCCCGGCTTTGTTAAAACTTCCCCTGGGAGGGACGGCTGTGGGCACGGGGCTCAATACCACACCGGATTTTGCGGAAAAAATTTGTAAAAGTATTGCGGATAAGATGGGACATCCCTTTGAAAGCGCAGACAATAAGTTTGCGGAAATAGCCGCCCATGATTCCCTTGTGGCGCTCAGTGGAAATTTAAGGGCTGTGGCTGTGGCGGTGATGAAAATCGTCAATGATATTCGTCTTTTGGGAAGCGGCCCCCGTGCCGGTTTGGGAGAGCTTCGTCTTCCGGCTCGTGAGCCGGGCAGTTCCATTATGCCGGGTAAGGTGAATCCCACCCAGTGTGAAGCTCTGTCTATGGTTTGCGCTCAGGTTATGGGCTGTGATGTGAGTGTGGGAATAGGGGGATCCATGGGGCATTTGGAGTTAAATGCCTTTAAACCATTAATAGTTTATAATTTAATAACAGCCATTCACCTTTTAACTGATGGATTGAACAGTTTTCGGGAAAACTGCTTGTCCGATCTTCAGCCGGATAAGGAAAGGATTCAAAACCTTATGGAAAATTCTTTGATGCTTGTGACTTCCTTAACTCCCCATATTGGTTATGATAAAGCCGCGCAAATCGCTAAATCCGCCCATAAGAGAGGAACCACCTTAAAGTCAGAAGCTATCCGGCTGGGTTACCTGACGGAAAAGGAATTTGATCGTCTCATCCGTCCCCAAGATATGACTCAACCTAATTTAAAGAGTTGAATGGATGATAATACTTTTAGGATTACTTGGAGTGTTATCCGGTTTTTCTTCAGCCTGGCTGGGTGTGGGGACGGGGCTTTTCATTGTGTCTTTTTTACCGGTGATTACGGGTCTTTCTCCATTGGAAACATTACAGGCCTCTCTCCTTATTGTTTTTACAATCAATTTAGTAAATTCCTTTGTATTTAGCATTCAAAAACTGGTGGTGTGGTCCTGGTGTGTTCCCATTATTTTAATCGGGCTTGTGTGTTCTTTTTTATTAAGTGTTTTTGTTACTTCTCTTTCTCCTTTTCAGGTGCGGTTTGTTTTATGGCTTTTTTTGGGATTTCTTCCGATCATTGTCTTTCTATTGGGAAAATGGCCTGTGATGAAAAAGACCCTTCCCTGGACATCCGGTCTTTTAGTGGGAACCTGTTCCGGTTTAACCGGGCTTGGAGGGGGGATCATACTCAGCCCCTTACTTCATGAAACTCGCAGTCTTCCGGCCCGGAAAATTGCTCCCTTAATATGTGTATCCACACTATTTATTTCTTTTTTTGCTCTTTTGGGACAGGAGAAGGGAGCAGGGGTTTTTTCAAACTCCCATTACTGGTGGAAGTGTTGCTTTATTCTTTTGGCTTGTTCAGGTATTGGTTTGTTTCTTGGTCACTCTTTGAATAAAAAAGAGCGATCGCTACTTCGTCGTTTGATGGTTCGGGGTCTGACCTTTTTTGTGTTCTGTATGGTGACAGCGGAACTTTGGATTTTTTAATGAATTTGTTTTGTGATTTTTACGATGTGAGGATCTCCTATATACCTTTTATACCGTTTGTGTTTAAAATTTTCCGGTTTTTATTTAAGAGACATAGCCCTTTCTAACAGACTATAGGGGTCAAAAATGAGTTCGGCTTTGACACAGATGCGGCTATCAGCCGCTTTGTGGCAAAACGCATGT
>JAPOOY010000227.1 GCA_026713205.1 Bdellovibrionales bacterium | reverse complement strand
AATTGATTTTAACTTCTGAACAACGGATTAATTATTATGATTATCTCTGTGATCGCCGTATATGAGCAATCAAAGTTTGCGGCCAAAGAGTTTTTTTCTACGATAAAATAATAATCCAACTCCTAAAATAACCAAACCAGCGCCTGTATATTTGACAAAACGCCCCGGATCTTTATTCACAGATAAAATAGAGATGACAGGCCGACCTTCATCATCCTCCTCAAAACCGGATTGATAAAAAGTGTATCCTCCTGTTTTTAAAGGTTCATTCATGGAAATGATATACTTTTTCCCTAAAATTTCCACCTCACTTTCATAGGTTTTAGCTTTATTACTTCCCTGATAGGTTTCCATGCGGAAATCCAATAGTTTTATGGGAAATGTTAAGGGATGAGACTGATTTAAATAGCCCAGGGCATACATTTTGTCTTTTTCATAAAATTGCACATAGGCTCCTTGCGCCACCCATGCCTTCTCCCCTTTCCAGGATACTTGAATGGCGGAAAGAGTATTATCTGAGGGGCGTTTTTGAGGGGAGAATGTAAAAACCCGCCGAGCCTTTGGGAAAAAATCCAAAAGCCGAAATTGAAAATCCATCCATCCCGTAGCGAAAACCTGACCGGGTTTAAGAGAGCGCCATCTTTTTTGTTCAAGAGAATAAAAGAGTTGCTCTCCTTTTGCATAAAGCAGGAGCTGATTTTTCTTAGTCTCCGGAAGCCGGGATCTATCTGTCGTAAAAATGACCTCTGCGGGGCCTAATTGTTTCTTTAGCATTTTCTGACCTGGAGGAAGAAATAGCCACTCCACAAAACGGCCTGGTCTCCCCTCCAGATAAAACCGAAGGGCGGGCCACCCTCCCTTTTGACTGGCTTGATATTCTTCCCTGGGCAGTCCATAGGGGATATAAGTGGTAATAAGAAACGATTCTGAACCAGAGGGGATAATTACAGGTTTTGATTCAGAAGGGCGGTTAAAGTAAAAATCTACAGGTTCATGGTAAAGCTGGGTGAAGCTTTCTCCGTCAAAAGAAGAGTACACAACCACTTCAGTCTCTGTCAGAGTCACCTTTTGAACGGTTTCTCCTTCCTTAAAGCGCAAAGAGGCATCCAAGCCAAAGTGCCGTGTCAAAGTGGAGCCAAAAATCATAATTAAAATACCAAAATGAGCCAAAATAAAGGGTATCTGTCGGGTTTTCCAGGGCCATCGATCCACTAAAACCGCTGAGAGGTTAATGACCAAAAGGATCATAACCCCCGTCATCAATGGAGAATGGTAAATTAATTTGTTAGCTGTTTCCTGATCCCATAGGGATTCCATGTAAGTTCCAACAGCCGTTAAAATACCAAGCAAAATAAAAGTAACAACAGAGAGCTTGAGTGAAATGGAAAAACTGTAAAGTTTCTGAAAAATCTTTTTTGTGATCATTTTTACGATAAACCTTCATCCAATTCCTTTTTCCATCTCTGAGAGATTTTTTCCAAAATTGTTTGATATCCCTTCTCCACTTGACCCCACCCCTGTCGGAAACGATCTTTATCCATTCGCCACCCATCCTTCATATCCCACAATCGGCAGCTATCAGGAGTGATATCATCCGCCAGTATTAAACCTTTGGATGTCGTGCCGAATTCCATTTTAAAATCAATGAGTTCAATGCCTGCTTCTGAGAAAAAAGCTTTCAGTTTTTCATTGATTAAAAAAGCCTGTGTTTTTATCTCCGGCAATATATTCTTTTCTTTAATCAGAGAAAGTTGAATGATTTGATCCTCACTGACAAAGGGATCATGCAATTCATCTTTTTTATAATAGTACTCCAAAAGGGGGGATGGAATGGAGTTTCCTTCCTCTAACCCTAATCTTTTTGCAGTGCTGCCCGCCAGCCTATTTCTTATGACCACTTCCAAAGGAATGATATGGGTTTTTAAACATACGCTTTCCTCTGCACCTCTGTCTTCAATCCAGTGGTTTAAAACTCCTTGTGTTTTTAAATAACGGAATACCAAGGAAAATACATTCCGGCAAATGGCCCCTTTTCCCGTAAAAGATCCTTTTTTAGCGCCTTCATAAGCTGTTAAACTATCTTTAAAAAATAGGATAATCCGATCTGAGTGACCTTCCACAGAGTGGACCTTTTTCCCTTTTCCCTCATATAACAGGGGTCCTTTTTTTAACATGGTAGAAAGCTCCTTATTTCCTCTTTTGATTAATTTTTATTTGAAGGTTTTCTCTGGCACTATAACAAATCCTATCCTGATTGTCTCAGTTTTTTTATTTCTTTTAAATGGCATCAATTTCTCCGAAGGAGCTTTGAAGCTATTGATACTGATGGGAGATGAATTTTTAATTTATACCACTCCGGTTTGAAATTTGAGGTT
>JAPOOY010000246.1 GCA_026713205.1 Bdellovibrionales bacterium | reverse complement strand
TTATGTCTCTTAAATAAAAACAGGAAAAATTCAAACACGATTGGTATAGTTTAGATGAGATAAAAAAAGTGTTTTGATTATATTGAGGGTTTTTATAACACAAGGCGGATACACTCTGCTCTTGACAACAAAAGCCCTGAGCAGCATGAAAAATAAACCTGCTAACTGTCCGTTTTTCAAGGACGATCCAGAACAGATTATCCTCTTATAATAAAGCTTAACTTTTTTTCCGATTGATTTATTGTCCTAATAGCAATAAAATTAAGCAGTGGTTTTGAAGTCTTATAAAAAATATTTAAAATTATCAATTTTAGTTATAGTCACTCTCCATACCATATCCTGTGTTTTATCTCTAAAAAAGGATATAACACAGCATACTCTTTCGGCTGATCAAACAGAGAAACAGACAGTTCAATCTTTAGATCGGATCATAAGAGACTTAATCTTTTTTCCTTTAAACGGTTCCCAGTTTCGTTTGTCAGATTTAAAAAATGTAAAAGCCATTGTTATTGCTATGAGAGACAGAGATTGTTCTATGACTGAAAAATATGGCCTTCAATTGGCTCAACTTGAAGAAAAATATTCTAAAGAGGGGATCTATTTTATTTATAATTATGTAGGTCAAATCAAAAGAGAAGAAAATGGAGAAAAAGATTTGGAAAAATTTGGTTTTAAAAGCTCTTATGTAATTGATAGAAAACAGACAATTATAAATGCCTTAAATGCAAATACTTCAGGAGAAGTTTTTGTTTTAACTCCTGAAAGGCGTGTTATTTATAAAGGGCCTGTTGATAATCAACCTCTCCATCCAAAAAATCATTATCTGTCAGATTTTTTGGAAGATATAGTATCCGGTAAGTCTGTCATTTCAAAAGAGATACCGACTCCTGGATGTGCCATTAAACGACCAACTATAAAAAAAGTCTTCTGGAGTGATGTTGCCCCTATTATTCTCAAAAAATGTGTGAACTGTCATGATCCTTTTAAAGAGGCTCCAATAAATTATTCCAGTTATGAAGATGTGGTGGGTCGGTTAGCTATGTTCCGTCATGTTATAGAGAATGATTTAATGCCGCCTTGGCATTTAGATCCAAATACCGGCCCATGGAAAAACGATCTTAGTCTAACAGTAAAGGAAAAAGCCACACTTTTAAAATGGATAGACGAAGGAGCTAAAGCAGATAAAAATTCCATAAAAAAACTCTATAAAAAAGAATCAACAGGAAAAAACTCCTCTTTTAAAAAGACATCTTCTCCGGATTTTGTCATTTCGCTTCCGGAAAAAGTTATTGTTTCACCTGGAAAGATTGAATATAAAAGATTTTTTATTAAAACAAATTTTAAAGAAGATAAATGGATAAAAAATGTTAGTTTTAAGATAAAACAAAAAGTTATACATCACAGTTTTTTCCTGATTTTAGATCCTTCTTTTAAAGAGAGAAAAGTTAATTATAAATATGCTTTGAATAGAGTTACACCGGCATTCCCAGGAATGTTATCAAATAAAATAGGAGTTAAAATTCCAAAAGGCTCAACATTAATGTGGGAGACTCATTATGAGCCTTTAGGGCAAAAAGTAATAGATGAGAACTCTCATATCCAAATAACCTTTCATAAAAAGCAACCGAAATATAAAATTGTCAGCTTCACCCTTGTTTTTAAAAAAATAAATATACCTCCTTACAAATCAGATTATCAAACCAAAATGTCATATAAAATAAAAGAGGATTTATTTGTTATGGGAATGTCATCACATATGCATTTAAGAGGTAAGGCCGGTTCTATTTTTATTAGAAATTCTCAAAAAAAGAAAAGAGTTTTTGGGATAAATCCCTGGAATGTAAAGTTTGAAAAAAGTTATCTACTAAAAAAACCATTGAGGATTTCTAAAAATTCCACTATAGAATGCATTAATTACTTTGATAACAGTGAAAATAATGTATGGAATCCATTTCCTGAAAAATATGTAACTACTGGAGATTATATAGAAGATGAAATGTCCTGGTGCCGACTTATTTTATTATATCCTTCAAGTTCAAAAGTGACCATGAAACACATTAGATTTAAATGATTTTTTTTACTCAGTTCAAAAAATAAAGTTATTTTGAACCTTTTTTATTGACATCTTAGAATGTGAATTTAGGTTAATCATAGGTATGAAAATTTGTACATGTTATTGTTAAAAGTGATTAGAACTAATCCTATTAAGTTGTCATAAATCTTATTTTAAAGATCAAGTTGAGTATTTGCCAAAACTTCCTCAATAGTTGTCTGTCCTTCAAAGGCTTTTTTAAGGCCATGATCTCTAAAAGTAATAAGCCCTTGTTCTATAGCCACTTTTTTAATAGTTGATCCACTGGCCCTTTGAAGGATTTGAACGCGAATGCTGTCATTCACTGTTAAAATTTCCTCAATAGCTGTTCGCCCCGAATATCCTTTATAATTGCATTCACGGCATCCCTCCGGTTTATAAATAGTGGCATTTTTTGGAGGAGACAGGCCCAAAATATCTTTTTCCTTTTGAGAGAGCTTATAAGGTTTTTTACAGTGAGGGCAGAGGAGTCGCACCAGTCTTTGAGAGACGACCCCCAAAAGAGAAGTGGCAATAAGAAAAGGCTCGCAACCCATGTCAATCAGACGGGGGAACACTCCGGCTGAATCGTTTGTATGAATTGTGGAGAGAACCAAATGTCCTGTTAATGAGGCATTTATGGCAATTTTCATTGTTTCTGAATCCCTGATTTCACCAACCATAATCACATCCGGATCTTGACGCAAAATAGCACGAAATCCATTGGCAAAAGTCAGCCCCACCTTGGGATTGACCTGAATTTGCCCTATACCCTGTATTCTTTGCTCCACGGGATTTTCAAGAGTGATAATGTTTGTATCTGACGATTGAAGATTGGCTAAAGAGGCATAAAGAGTGAAAGATTTCCCGCTTCCCGTGGGGCCTGTGGCCAAAATAATTCCATAACTTTTTTCCAAAAGAGCGGATAAGGTTTTTACACTGTTTTCTGAAAAACCCAATTGGTTTATTTTTAAAATTGTTTGGGTTCGATCCTGAAGACGCATGACCAATCTTTCTCCAAAAGCTGTTGGTATCGTATTTAAACGAATATCAATGTCCTTTCCCGCAAGTCTTAAGGGGATACCTCCGTCCTGGGGAAGTCTCTTTTCTGCAATATTTAGTTTCCCCATGATTTTAATCCGGGAGGAAAGAGTGTTTTGAAGTCTTTTGGGGATTTTTAAAACAAGATACAAAGCGCCATCCACTCTGAAACGAATCACCACTTCCCTTTCATAAGGCTCCACATGAATATCTGAAGCTCTTTCCTTAACGGCCCGAACCAAAAGAGTGTTCACCAAATTGATAACAGGCGCTTCATCATCCGCCTCCAAAAGATCAATAACCGGATCATTTAAATCATAACCTTCCACTTGAATATCTTTAAATTCCGCAAAATCCTGGGTGTTTTTTTCATACACATGGTTGATGGCCTCCTGAATCTTGTGATTAAGACTGAGCACAGGCTCTACCTGTTTACTGAATTGAAGCTCCAGATTGTTAAAAACTTTTAAGTTAAAGGGATTACTTGTTAAAACCTGTACTTTATTCTCTTCCTCCTTTAAGGGCAGAACACTATGAGCTTTGGCATAGTGAATGGGAATGTTTGAGATAAGATCTAAAGGGATGTCTCCAGAGGGAATTTCCGCTAAAAACTGTAAATTCAAATGTTTACAAATCCGGGACAATGTTTGTTCCGCGCTTAAAGGCCCACGCCCTGAAGAAATTTGTTCCAATAGGGAAAGGCCCTGATGGGTTTTACTATCTAAAATTTCCCGGGTTTGAAGAGGGGTTAAAGTTGTTGATTTTAAAATCACTTCTTCCAGCTTCTGTCTTTCCATTTTATATTTCCACTGTCATTATTATATATTTTTTAAGAGATTTTTGACAGGTGTGATTTTTCCCCTTAAGTTTACTTTTCTTACTGAAAAATATGTCTTAATTCGGTTTTTTTGAGAAACAATACACATCCTATGACTGAAAAATCTATTATTCCTTTGGAAAAAGTTCAATATTCTCAATAGGGACGGATTCTGTGTTTCCGTTAACGGGAGATGAACTGTCCGTTGAATTGGAAAAAGGAAAAATGGCTTTGGAATTTTTCTTATCTTTTGGAGTGAGTTCCTCCTCTTCATCAAGTTCTTCTTTTTCTTCTTCAGATGACAGGCTTTCTTCATTTATTTGTGGCGGCATTTTTATTGAGTCTGAAAGTTTATCTTCCGATTCTTCTATTGTCTCTGTTTCCTGACTTTCTTCAGGCTCTCTGCCGAACAGCCTATTAAAAAAGCCCTTGGATTTTGAGGGGGCTTCTTCAAAAACAGGCGCAGTATCTTCAGGTGATTGAACATCCTCTTCCGAGTCCTCTTCTACCCATTCCACCTCCTGATCTTCCTGTGTAGGATCGGGAGCCGGCATTTCTTCTTCCTCTGTTTGAGAAGGTCGTATGGAGGGAGGAGGTTCAGAAAGAGGCACAGGCCCTTGATCTATAGAAGGGGATTCCAAATGAGGGATGTCTATCATTTCCATTTCCTGATCTTCCTCCAATTCTAAAGAAGAAGCTTCCTCCACCCATTCCACTTCCTTGGAATCCGGAACAATGTCTTCATCGGATTCTTCAGGTTTTACAGGAGCATCCATTGTTTTTGCTGTGAGTTTTTTTAGAAAATTCCCATAAGGGTCTTTTCCCTTCATGTTTTTTCTAATGAATTCAATACGCTCTTCCAGTTTTTTTCCAAGAAGTTTTCGGTTTTGATTTTTTTGATCTCTTCCGCGGATAATAGTGGGAGTGAGAAAGACAATCAAATTTCTTTTTTGTTTTTGAACCGTGGAACCTTTAAAAAGCCAGCCCACAACGGGAATATCCCCTAAAACGGGAACCTTGTTTTCATTTTTTACTTCCTTATCCGTCATTAAACCACCTAAAACAGCAGTTTCCCCGTCATGAAGAACCAGTTTGGTTTCTATAAATCTTTTAATTGTATGAACCGCCCGGCTTTGAAGTTCACTGGCAGAGGATTTTGTAGAAGATAAATCATTAAAAGTTTGTGAAATATCCATTTGAATAATACCGGAATCCGGATTGATTCGAGGAGTTAGTTCTAGCCTTAAAGTGAGATCGGCTCTATCCACAGCATTGCTCGTGCCAAAACCGGAAGAAGTGGTTGTGAGACCTATGGGAGCATTTTCCCCCACTTCAATAATAGCCGGCACATTATCCATTGCTGTTATTTGAGGTGTGGAAAGCACATTTACATCTCCAACCTTTTTCAGAATCTCCAAAATCGGAAAAAGAGAGGAGTTTAAAGCCTGATCAAGCTGTCGGTTTCTGCTTGTATTTTGTGATCTCCAAAGGCTGTTTATATTCTTTTGTTCGTCTTCTTCCAACTCTTCATAAGGTTTTTTATATGTAGCGTCGGCAATTTGATCAAAATCCAAACTTTGGCGTCCTGTATTCGTGTTATTGTTCAAATTCAGTGAATTTAAAATTTTTGAAAAGGGAAGACCTAAAATAAAACCCGGCCCTACAGAGAGATTTTTTATCATGCTTTCATCAGGGGCAAAACCTCTATTCAGGAAACCTCCAAAAATTGGCACATCACCCGTATTATCAAACCCCAAGTTTTTGGCGATAGCTTTAGAAGCTCCATTCATAAGAGTTCCCGCTAAATTTGTTTCCCAGGAATCTCCCTGACCCACATACATTTCCACAATAACAGCCTGAACAAAAACCTGATCCTTTGGAACATCTATTTTTTTCAAAACAGCTTTAACTCTTTCAAAGTCATATTTGTTCCTCGCGCTGATGATAAGACTGTTTGTATTTGGATCCGCCATGATGGTTACATTTGGAAAGAGAGCCGAAGTGGAGGAGGGGAGACTCTTTGAACCGGATCGACGGTCTATAGAAGCTCGCGAGGAACGAGGTAGAGAACTCGTTTTCTTAGCTTCCGGCTTTGAGGGGGTGATACCCATAAGAGTGTTATAAACCTGTTCGGCTGTTCCGTAGAGAACATTATAAACATAAATTCCTCCCGTGCGGGATGGATCCACATAAGTATCTAATTTTTTGACAAGATTTTTAACTCTTTTTAATCCGCTCTCATTTGCGGAAACAATCAGGGCATTTGTTCTCTCATCCGGAATAATATGGGAGACCTTTATATTCCCGGAGACGCTGCTTTTAGATGGGGAGGTAACCCGCAATCTTCGTCTGGAAGTACGGGAAGAGGATGAAGGTTTTCCGGAAAGAAGTTCATTGAGGATGCCAGCCAAATCCGTTGCCGCAGCATGAACAATGGGAATAATCGTCACGCTTTCCTCTGACCCGGGCACATCCATCACCTGCACCAGTTTCATGATTCTTTCAACAGCGGAACCATAATCGGAAATGATAATTGTATTGGAAGCCTCATGAAAGGAAACCTGTTGACCTGTTCCCGCAAGAGGTTTAATGGAAGTTGAAAATTCCTTGGCATTGATGTGCTTTAATTTAATAACCCGGGTAATGAGTTGATCCGTATTTGGAAAATAGCCGCCACTGTAAATTTCCGTATTATCCTTGAGAGCCGTTTTCGTTTCCCGAATTTTCCAAAAGGCGCCTGATCTCACGACCGTGTAGCCATTGGCCGCTAAAGCAGACAAAAAGGCTTTGTAAGCCTCTGCAACCGTGATTTTGGACGGAGCCAAAATGGTTATTTTTTTATTGGCAACCCCCGGGTCAATAATAAAATTTAATCCCGTTAGTTTTCCGATGGCTTGTATTAAATCCATGAGAGGAACATTGGGATAATCAAAGCTTTCAATAATATCCGGAAAATTTTCATTGGAAATATCTTCCGGTAGAGATTTGGAAAAGGGTATTTTACTTTTTCGGCCCCTGGGGGAGGTGATGGAAATGGGATTTTCTTTATGATCTGGACTGCTTTGAGAGGAATTTTTAAAAGTATTATTCATCTTCTGACTTTCGGAAGTTTTTGATTTCGCTTTCAAAGAAGGGTTAACCGGCGCTCCTTCTAAAATAACAGGCGCAAAGAGAAATAATAAAATAAAAATCGTCCTTGATGATGTCATGCTGTCCTCTTATTGTGAATCCCAATCCACAGTGTATTTCCGTTTAAAATCCCGTCCATTTCGGTTTACAACCATTTCAAACCCGTCACTGTCTCTCAGTTTTTCAAAAAGCTCTATAGCTGTTTCCGGTGTATTAACAGGCTCTCCATCCACCTTCTTGATTATATCCCCTTTCTGAAAATCCAAATCCTGAAGCCACTGAGCCTCCTCTTTAATGGCGACAAATTTAAAACCTTCTATAAAAGTTTCACCATTTCGTGTCACCCGATGAGGAACCATTTTAGCTTGCTGTAAAATTTCAGGAAGTCTTTGTAAATATTCATTGATTCGGGAGCGTTTGACTTCAAAGGTATTTCCACTTTTCTTTACAAGACCTGCTTTAACAGGATCCTGTCTTCGGGGCTGGCTGAGAGTCAAAGTGACAGGAATACTTTCCGGAAGAGCTAAAAATTCCAATAAATTATTATTCAGATTTAGGAAGATAATTTTTTTTCTGAGAATTTCAGTCACTTTAGCTTGTTTGTCTATGACATCATCCACCTTATAAGAATGGGTTTTCTTTTGATCTTTCACAGTGGCCACGGAACGGTGAGGATTGGCATGAACGATAGTTCCTTTGAGAGTAAGAGGGAGAGATGTTTTTACAGGAACCATTACAGAAGATTCTTCCTCAGCCATCAAACTGGTGGGAATAGGGCCCGTATGAAAAATATTCTCCTTCCATATAACCTCATAATTTTGAGAGGGAGATAATCGGGATACAGGAGATAGTTTTAAGGGAGGAAGGGCTTTCTCGGGAACAATAAGTTTATGAGATTCCAAGAGTAATATATCAGAAATGAGGAAAGCTAAAATTAAAGTAATAAGCAGGGGTTTC
>JAPOOY010000189.1 GCA_026713205.1 Bdellovibrionales bacterium | reverse complement strand
CAAGTTTGGGATCGGGGGGGGTAGGGGGGGGGTAGGGCAGGACAACTTGTCTTCCGATAAAAATATTTTCAGATTGTGTCGTGTTTGCCTTGCTGTCGTCGGTTCCGATATTATATCCCGTTTGATATCCGAGAAAAACATTTTTTTCTCCCGAGGTATTCTTATGCCCGGCTTCATAACCCAGAAACACATTGTTGCCTCCGGCGGTGGAAACAGCCCCTGATTTATAGCCGAAAAAAATATTATTTGATCCTGAACTGAAGAGTCCGGATCCTCCATTGGCATCAAAGTCCCCTCCTGTTTTATATCCGAAAGCAAGGGCTCCCGTAGTGGGATTTCCCGCTGTTCCCCCACAGCCGAGCAGAGTTTGCTTCTTTCCTGAGGGATGGTCCGGCGGTTCCCCATCCACTTTTCGGCAGCCTTGATTAATACCGGACAGACCGGCTCCGGCTATTTTCGTGCTGGCAACAGTGCATTCTTCTATGCTGCTTCCGGGTGGATTTCCGGGTGGATTTGTTTTATTGACAAATATTACGAAGTGGAGGGATTGAGGGGCGAGAAGGGTATCCCTGGTGTCTTCACTTAAACTGAAATGGACAGAAGCAAGACCGTAATTGCTCCTCTGTGGCGCATACTTGATTTCCTGTATCTTAACATTTTTATAAGTGTTGCTTCCCTCATAAACAATAGGCCCTGTGCCCATACCGGAGGGTTGAGGGGAAGGCATTCTTATGGCAAAGTTGGAGTTTCTTCCCACATCCGTGCTAATGCCGGTGAGAGAGCTGGTGCAGGCATTAAAACAGTTCTTTGTTGTATGATCACAGGGATTGGGGCGATCCATTTGAAAGGTGTGCCGGATTTCCTCACTGAGTGTCACCATGTTGTGGATTTGTTTTGATTTGCTCAGGTTGTTCACAATGTTTGTGGACATTTGAGTTAAGCCTAAAATGGATATGGCGCCGATGGTGGCCGCCGTTAAAGCGCCCACCATGGAAAAGCCCGTTGGATTTCTAAAGGTCTTCATTTTTTAAATGCCTCTCAAGAGGGATTTCCCTCTTTCCTTTTTATTCTCCAGTTTGGTAATGGATTTTTTCTTTTTTTGCCGGAGAAGATTTTTTAATGTTTTCCGCGCGTTTTCCAATTCCTCCTGGAGGTTTTTTAACTCTTTCTCATTGTTTTTTAAAATGAGGTTTGTTTTTTGAAATTGTTTTTTTAGTTCAGCCAATTCTTCATTATTTTTACTGGTCTGTTGTTTTTGTCTTTGAGATTCCCCCCTCAACTTCGCCAATTGTGTTTTTGCGGTGGTTATTTGAAGAGTGATTTCCTTTTGAAAAAGAGTGATTGTGTCTGAAAATTGTTTTTTCAAATCCTGTGACAGTTCAGTGATTTTAACAGCGCTTTTTTCCTTAAGATACTGTAATTGCTTGGACAGGGCTTTTATTCCGGCCCAGAGGGTTCCGTAAATACTGAGCCAGTCAGGTGTGGAGGGGGTGTCCTTGTCCAGGATTTGAAGGTCCTTTGGCAGTTCCTCTGAGATCAATCCCATGCGGACTTTTTCAGGGTGATCCCCCTTGTCTTTTTTATACTGCCAGGTGAAAACAGGGGTGTTTATAATGTTCTCCAAAGATTTTTCATAATTCTGAAAAGGTTTAATGTTTCTTTTAAGTGTTCGTGAGGAAACACAAAAATTACAGCGATTGACACAGGGGGGGAAAGACGGATTGCGTGTATGCGAGCTGCTGGAATACCGGGAGCCATGGGAATGGGTGTGGGTATGACTGCTATGGTTCAGGCTGGTTATGTTATAATTTCCAAATCTGCCAGTACTGATAGTATATCCGGCGGTGAGATCAGCTTCTTCTAAAACGGCGCGGGTGGTTATTTCAAGGGGTTCACTGAAAGTTCTATCTTTCGTTACTGTAATATTGTTAAAAGTTCCCTTTTCGTCAACTGTGAGATTCTTTTCAATGTTTAAGCTGGCACCAAAATGACTTGTTTTTCTGACAGCTCCGTCCACTTCCAGGTTTCCACTGATGCTCCATTGTCCGGCGCCTGACACAGAGGTTGTCAAAAGATCGGAGTCGGCGGGGTCCCGGCTTTTGAGCGCCAACCCCCCACGGGCGGATGCTCCAAAGCCGGAAGCGGTGGAGGGGCCTTTTACGACCAGATCCGAATCTAATTCCACTTTGGGCAAGGCGGAGGTGCCAGCCATTTTAAGATTAATGGTGGTTCCCGCTTCCGGAGTTGAGACTTTCGTCATCCTTAATCCGTCTGTTTTAATGGTTATTGAGGGATTGGTATGTGATCCGTCCGTTTCCATCTTAAATTCCGGAGCGGGGTCTGGTGGAGTGGGTAGGTTGTGTCTTTTTTTCACCCATACCTGCCCGTTAACGGATAAAGTGGGAGCGGTAATAGCCGTTATGAAGGCGGAGGCCAGGGGTGGTTCCACTTCAACCTGCCCTTTCAGAACAACTTCCGGAAAAGTGGGGGCGGCAGGGGGATACTTTGTCTGATCTCGTGGAGTCCATAAAACAGTCCCTTCAATAAGATTCCCGATACTTAGATTGTCTCGCTTTGGTAAGGGTATTCTGGCGCGTTGTCCAATGGCAATATTATGGAATCCTGTTGTGTTGTCTTTTCCCGCTTCATATCCCAGAAAGGTATTAAAGCTTCCCCCCTCGTTGGTAAGGGTGTTATGGAAGGTTTTCTGGCCTGCTCTGGCTCCTAAGAAAGTATTTTCCACTCCCAGAGAATTGTCCCTTCCCGCTTCAAAACCAAAAAAGGTGTTTCCTATTCCCAGACTTTGATACCCTGATTTATATCCAAAGGCTGTTCCCTTTGGATCCTTATTGTCTTCCGTCCCGCCGCAGCCAATTAAAGTTTGTTCCAGTATCACTTTTCTACAACCATCCGGAACATCAGGTGGCCCGGATCCTGCCACATTGACTCCGGCAATGGAGCATTCTTTTATTTGTCCCCCCTGAACATCATCCAAAAGGATATGAAAATGAATGGAAAGGGGAGCGACCAGAGTTTCCCTCGTGTCATCACTAAGACTGAAATGAATGAATGCTTTGGCTTCATCAGATGGCAGGGGAGGTGTCAGAAGAGGGCCCGGTATAAATCTAATTTCCTGAATTTTAATGTTCTTGGTTTCGTTTGGGGGCCGCCCTCCCCAGTATAAATCCGTTAATGAGCCATTTATAGAGGGCGCGCGAATGACAAAAGAATGTGGTGTGCCACTATTGTAATTGATGAGAGAGCTGGAACAGGAATTCCAGCAAGGATTTGGAGGAGTGCAGGGAGTGGGTTTTCCCAACATAAAAGTTTGTTTGATTTCCTCACTGAGCAGTATGTAATTAAACATTTGCTGGGCTCTATAGGCTCTGTTAGCCACCACATTGGAAAGTTGGCTCAAACCGAGGACAGCTACGGCGCCAATAGTGGAGGCCACTAAAACCCCCAAAATGGAGAAACCGGCCGAGGCTTTGAAAAATTTGAATGTCTGTTTATATCGTTTCAAGTCATCCTCTGTTTCTTTTTGCTAAAAAGAGAGTTGAAAATTCCCTGAGAGAGGCTCTTATTTGAAGCTCTAAAATAGAGATTGAAGTCCAAATGAATAATTTATACTCCTCCGGTTTGAAAGTTTTCGGTTCTTCATAAGAAAAAATACTTACACAGGGCTTATGTCTCTTAAATAAAAACCGGAAAAATTCAAACACGATCGGTATAAAAGCATACAAAGAAAAGTCAGAGTTCATTTTGTCTGACAAAACCGTCTTGTTTGAGAGTCGGACAAAGTTCATTGATTGATTTTGAAGTTTCTGATTTTGACAATAAGATGGATAAATTTTAGATTGCGGGTCAGAGGGCTTTAAACAAAAAGGATATAAGTGCGGTAAAGTCCTGTTCATTTCACATCCTTGTTTTGACTTTCTTTATCCCGGTTAAAAGTTTTTGCTTTTTCAGAGATACATTTGATGACTTCCATCCATCCAGGAATAAAGTCCAGCTCCTTAAGTTATGTTACTTCATGTTCTTTGTTCTTGTAAAGGATTTATAGGGGATTTTTTAACCTGGATGATACATTTTGAAACACTTTTTTAAACATATCGGAAATACAATCGTAAGTCTTAGACCCTTTCTTTCCGCCCATTGGTCTTTCAAGCCGTGACTTATGCCCTGTCCAGCGGGAAAGCTCATGAAATAGAGGAGAATAAAACCCCTCCTGATGAAA
This sequence comes from Bdellovibrionales bacterium, assembly GCA_026713205.1. Lineage (GTDB taxonomy): Bacteria > Bdellovibrionota > Bdellovibrionia > Bdellovibrionales > UBA1609 > JACOND01. The sequence continues at coordinate 115 of JAPOOY010000189.1, read as the reverse complement.
TTTTCCGGTTTTTATTTAAGAGACATAAGCCCTTTATAACAGACTATAGGGGTCAAAAATGAGTTCGGCTTTGACACAGATGCGGCTGAAAGTCGCTCTGTGGCAAAACGCATGT
>JAPOOY010000109.1 GCA_026713205.1 Bdellovibrionales bacterium | reverse complement strand
TATTAAGCTCCATTTCTCCGGTTAATTTTGAAGAAAATTCCTTTAAATTCTCCTGTTTCATTCGGGCCAGAAAAAGATTGATAAAATCCCATTTATATAATTTAGTTTTTATGTATAAAGAATTTTTCTGTTTAAAGTTGTAAGATAATTCCTCTAATAAAAGCTCATTCATTAAATTCCCGGATAAGGAAAGGTGATTTCTGCTTAAAGTAATCTTCAATTGAGAATTATCCACAGGATAAGAGTAAAAAACCGCATTTGTAATTTCTCCGGATCCTTTAAATTCCGGATTTAAAACAGGCCCTGTTAAACGGCCGGAAAAATTGACAATTCCGGACTGATTAAAAAGAAGGAGGGAATTAAGAAATTCCAGTCTTTCCAAAGGAATGTCAGTTCCGGTTAAGCTGATATTGAGATTAAATTCTTTATCAAAATGTCCTATCCCTGTGATAGAGCCTTTGCCTTTTTGGAAGGTTAAAGAACGAATACTGCCGGAGTTTTTTTGAAAGATAATATCAAAATTGATTCCAGGGAAAAAATCCTTATTAATTTGAACATTAAACAAATGACCGGTTAGATGAAAATCGCTCGTTTCCGTATCGGAAAAAGGCAAAACCATTTCAAAGAGACCCTCTCCCGTACCTCTTATTTTAAAATCAGATAAAATCTTTTTATCTTTTTTGAGGACTGTTTTTAAATTTTCAATATCCAGAAAAGGTGAGACCATTTTTAGATTGACTTTTTTTTCTTTAAAATCCGCTGTGACAGTTCCGTTATAAACACTCTTTCCTGTTCGTCCTCTTATATTCTGAAAAGACAGCACCTCATTTTTCATTTGGACGGAACCGGTTACATTTTTAATATTATATCTGTCTATTGTGATATCTCCTGAAGACAACTGACCATTCATTGAAAATCGATCGCCTTTCAATTTAAAGATTCCCTCTGTTATTTGCATAGATCCTTCCATGGGAAAGGGGACAGCAAATTGTATATCTTCCTTTAATAAAGAAAATCCGTTCAGCTTGAAAGAAAGAGTTTCTGTTGAATAAGAGTATTGTCCTAAACCGTTTAATTGAGTGGTATTATTTTTATGTCCAAAAAAATTAAAATTTAAAACTGAGTCTTTCCATACGCCTTCTAAATCAACCCGCATTTCATGGAGAGAAACAATAGAGTTATCCTCAGTTTGGATAGTTATTTTGGGAGCTTGAAGATTTCCTTTACAGTTAACATGGGAGAAATCTATAACTCCGGCACAGTTGAGAGTGCCGGAGATCAAAGAATTTATGGGGAAAAAAGAACTCTGATGCAGGATCTTTTTTAAGATAAAATCCACAGGAAGAAGCCTTGTATTGATGGATAAAATAAAAGCGGGGTTGTCTGTATGAGATTCATAAAAAAGTTTTAGTTCCTTTATTTGTACTTGTGCCTGATTTTTCATTTCAATGAGTCCATTATGGATTGAGAGAGCCTCTTTCTCAATTTTCCCCTGAAGAGAAAAGTTTTTTAATGGGATATTCTGTACAATAGAGGTTGTGGAGTGGACGGAAAAATTGCCGCTCAATCCTTGCTTATTTTTAAAAATTAAATGGAGATTGTAAGAAAAAAGACCTTCAACGGGAAAATGTTTTTGATTCAATAAAAGGGAGATTTGTTCAAGCAGAGAGGAGGAAATAACCCCTGAACTCTTTGTTTCCATACGATGAATTTCTTTTTTTTTAAAAGTTATATTCATAAGCGGCATTTTAATATCTGTTTTTTTATTTTTGAGGGAGGCGTATTTTATAAATAACTGATCTCCTGAAGTGTGGCCTTTGGTTTGAAATTCAAAAGGATCTGTTTGATTGATACTTGCGGATTTTACAATGCTTTGAAATTTATAATTCCCAAGTCTGGTTTTCCGAATGTCCATCAAGATATGAGAGAAGGAGAGGTTATTTTTATTATGTTGAATCTCAAGATGAGTCTCTGCAATAAAAAATCTCTGAATAGGAAGATTCAGGGTTTTATCACCCAAGGTTTCTTTTCTGGAAAAGGGAACTGTTTTTAAGTGTAATTCTCCTCCTCGTATTTTGACGGAAGAAAGGTGAATTGCTCCTTTTAAAAAAGAGTATAATACTCTGGGCCTTAGGGAAACTTCAGCCAGGAATTGAGGTCCGTTTAAAAAATCAAATAAGAGATTTTTTCTGGCGGCAGGATTAAAGGAATTGGAGATAAAAACCTCCTTTAGTTCCACACGCAAAAGAAGCACATTAAAATTCAGACTTTCCCATCTGATTCTCAATCCGGTTTGTTTTTCAAATTGTAAGATGCCCTGTTCCGCTTTTTGATTGATAATGCCGGATATTTTCTGATTTATTTGAATAACACTTAGAGGGGTTAATAGAAATAACAAAATCAAAGCCCCTGTAAGGATGAGAAAAGTTTTTGACCTTAAAAACTTTGGAATCTTAGACAGTAATTTGTTAAAAAAAGAGTTCATACTTCCGTCCATTCGTCTATAAAATGCCGCGCGCTTTTATATTCTGGACGGACTTTGACAATATCACTCATATAACTAATAGCTTTATCTTTTTCCCCCAGAGCATAAAGAGCTTGTGCTTTAATATAAGTGATGGGAAAAAGGGTCTCGGGATTAGATTTGAATTTTGTAAGCAGTTGATTTGTCATATCCAGAGCCACGGCATATTTTTTAATTTCCATTAACCAGTTTAGATAAAACCAGTAATCAGAGGGAGCGTGAATGTTTTTTTCAAGAATTTTTATAGCTTCCTCGGGCCAGCCCATAGTGTAAAGAAAAATAGCCAGATGTTTTGCTTTTTCCGGATATTCTTCAGTTAAACGAATGGTTTCTTTACAAAGCTGTGTGGTATAAGGAGTTTTTTTTTCAGAAATTTTTTGAGATAAAGGCCAATAGGACTCTTTCTGGCCTTTTCTGGTGGATTTTTGTTGTTGAAGAAAATGAAGAGCTTTTTTAATTTGTAATTCTGTATTTAGTTGATTGTATTTTTTAGGATTCTTTTTTAATAAAAGAGCTATAATTTTTTCTTCTTCCTCCATGAGTTCCTTGGCTTGTACGAATTCAAGTTGTCTTAGAAGTTGTAGTTCATTTAATTCCGGTGTTATGTTGGGTTGAGTTTCTTCCTTATTATAGAGAATGGAATATTCAGTCTTTTCAAATTTTTTCTTCTTTTTTTCTTGTTGTATCTTTATGGGAATAGATTGATTAATTTGTTTAAGATTTGAAGAAAGATCAGGTTGGGTTGACTTCTTATTTATTAGGGCGTGAATATTTTTTTGTTTTGAGCTTGTATTCGGTTCAAGGTCAGCGCCTTCTTGCGCTTTAACTCCGGCGAAGGGGCTATCCAACAAAACAACGGCGGGCTTCTTCGTTTCATTTTTTTCTTCTGTTGCTTGAATATGGGGAGCTACAGACTTTTCCGGCTTTAATTGTTCTGAGATTTGAGTTATATCAGGTTGAGTTTCTTCCGCCTTATAGAGAACAGAATTGTCTGTTTGTTCCGACTGCTGATGGAGATTTGTTTTTTCTGTTTTTTTGGCAGTTGAAAGAGCTGAATCCTCTATTTGTGCTGAATGGAGTTCAGACCCCATGCTTCTATCTTCCTGGATTGCCGGCTGTGTTGTCTTAAGGTGATTTTTTGGTGTCTTTCTCTGAGCTTGAATAAAATCATCAAATTCCCGGGAAATTTCAGCCCACTCCCCACAGGCTGAAAGCCACGGGTGTTTTTCTTTATATTTGGGAAGTAAGGATTCCAGGAGGATTGATGTCGCCTCTTTTGAAAGGGTTATATTGTGATCAGTTAATGTCTTCATAACAAAGGGCCAGGGAACTTTTTTTTTCTTTCTTAAATTGCTCAGAGAAAATTTGAGAAGAGTTCTATAATAACCGGTATTGTATAGAAAACGACCTGTTTCCAATGCGTCAGGCATAGACATAATTTTTTTCAGTGTTTTGGGAGATAGCCCTGACTTGAGGTATTGGGCTAATTTCAACTGGTATGATGAGGGGGAATTCAAAAAGGCTCCTTTCAGTTATTGACTGACTCTTTCTATATAAGCTCCATCCTCTGTGTTGATTTTGAGTCGATCCCCTTCATTGATATGAAGGGGGACCTGAACCACCAGATTGGTCTCCACAGTGGCAGGCTTTGTGGCGCGGGAAACAGTGTTTCCTTTAAATCCGGGCTCTGTTTTTATCACTTTTAAAATCAGGCTTTTTGGAACTTCAATGGAAATAGGTTGGTCATTAAAAAAACAGGCGGATACTTCCAAATTTTCCGTAAGATAATTACCGGCTGACCCTACAATTTCTTTATTTATATCCAAAGTTTCATAAGTTTTTGAATCCATAAAGTGGAAATGGTCACCACTTTTATAGATATAGGAAAGGGTTTTATAGACGATATCCGGTATACCGAATTTTTCTCCGGAACGGCAGGTGAGATCAAGATTAGTGCCGGTAATAAGATTTTTTAGTTTTGTTCGGGTAAATTGATTGCCTTTCCCGGGTTTAATGTGCTGAAAATCCAGGATGACACAAGGTTCTCCTTTGACGAGAATCTTCAATCCTTTTTTGAAATCACTTGTGCCATACATTCTTTTAATGTTCTCTCATTGGCAGATTCTTTTCAATACGAGTCAAAAGTTTTTGGAGTTTATCCATCTTTTTCCGTCGTATAATGTGAGCGCGGTTTTCCTCCTGAACAGGAGGGGAAGAAGAGGGGGTGGGTTTTTTGAACAGGGTTTTTTCCAACTGTTGAACAATTTTTCGGGCTGTTTGATCTGAAGGGCGCAGAAATAGAACCATTTTAAAAGCCCAAAGGGTTTTTTCAATGTCCTTTTTCTGTTGGTAGAGTTCTCCAAAAATCTGATAGATTTTTGGATTATCAGGACTCAGCTCTCTTGCTCTGTTGAGGGCGGCCAGCGCCTCTTCTATGTGATCTTCCTCTCCACAGATCTGCGCCAGAGTGATATATCCGGCGGAATAGGAAGGATTGTATGTGATGCCTCGCAAACAAATTTGTTTGGCTTGTTTTAGGTCTTTTTTCAACCGGTAAATCTGGGCTAAAGGGCAAAAAACTTTGGATGTGGGATTTTTTCCCAGTATATCCTGGTATGTTTTTACCAAAACAGGGTTAAAGAGATCCATACTCAAAACCTGACAGAAATAATTTCAATGGACAAGTGTTTTTGAGAGAGTATTCTTAAAGAAGGGGGTTCTCTCTTATGGATGGGATTATTTTGGGTATTGATCCGGGAACACGGGTAACAGGTTATGGCGTGGTTGCGGTCACAGGAGGTCAGGTCTCTTGTGTGGATTATGGGGTGATTGCTCCCCCTAACCGGTTTTCCCTTGCTAAAAGGGTTGGTTTTATTAATCAGGGTTTGGAAAACCTGTATCAAACCCATCATCCCTGTCATACAGCGATAGAAAAGGTGTTTTTTGGAAAAAATCCGGAAGTGGCTTTTAAATTGGGGCATATTTTCGCACTGTGTCTTTTGCAAAGCCAGAAGAATGGGAGTGAATTTTTTGAATATTCGGCTCGTTTTATAAAAAAAAGCATTACTTCTTCGGGACGAGCGTCAAAGGAGTGGACCAGGCAGTTTGTGAACAATGTTTTTTCTCTCAAGGAACAAAAAGCCCTGGATGCGACTGATGCTTTAGCTGTGGCCCTTTGCCATTGCCGGGAGCTTCAAGCGCTTCAAATTCAGAGCAAAATCTTGGAGTCCGCCGGATGATAGGTTTTCTAACCGGTCAAGTTGTGTCTCTAAAGGCTTCCTCCCTCATTTTGGAAACGGGGGGTGTGGGATATGAAGTGATGGCTTCTAAAACCACCTTGGAATTCATTTCTCAGAAAGGAAGCCGGATGTCTCTTTGGATTTATACAAGCTTTCGTCAGGAAACTGTGGAACTTTATGGATTTCTTTCAGAGGAGGAAAAAAGTCTTTTCCTGGCTTTGTTAAAGGTCAAAGGGGTGGGCGCCCGTATGGCTTTATCTATTTTAGGCGCTTGCAGTTTGGAGCAATTTATCAGGTTAATTAAGGAAGAGAACATTAAAGCTCTTACGGCTTTGCCACGGGTTGGTCGGAAGATGGCTCAACAGATTGTTTTAACATTGCAGGAACAAGTGTCTGATACATTCATAGGATCAAAGGATAAAAAGCCTCTTTCCAGTGAAAAGGTCACTCAAGCGCTTTCGGGACTGGGTTTCAGCCCTGCGGAAATTCAGGAAGCCCTGGGCCAGATTCAGTGGCAGAATAATCTAAAAAAAGATTTACAGCAGGCACTCACTTATTTGAATAACAATTAGGGTTGAATTTTGAAGGTTTTATGGGATTTCCGTTTTTGCGGAAAAACAAATCAAAACTCACAATTTAACTTCAATCAGTGTAGTATTTAAAAAAAGTCCTAAAAAAGAGGTGAGATGGAGAAGTTAATTGCGTTAAATGAAGCGCCACCGGATCAGATGATGGAAAATCATCTCCGTCCTTTAAAATTTGAGGATTTTCCCGGACAGGAAAAAGTTAAAGAGAAATTACAGGTTTTTGTTCATGCAGCCCTCCAAAGAAAAGAGCCTTTGGATCATACTCTTCTCTATGGGCCTCCGGGTTTGGGAAAAACCACTTTGGCGCGAATTATTGCGGAAACAATGGGGGTCAAGTTTCGCGGCACTTCCGGGCCTGCCATACGAAGAAAAGGGGATTTAGCGGCTATTTTGACGACTTTAAAACCGACTCAGATTCTTTTTATAGATGAAATTCATCGTTTAAGCAGTGATATTGAAGAATACCTTTACAGTGCAATGGAAGACTTTTTCATTGATATTATTACAGGGGAGGGTATGGGAGCGCAGTCCGTTCGTTTTCACTTGAATCCTTTTACTTTAGTGGGAGCCACCACCCGAACCGGATTGTTAAAGGCTCCTTTCCGGGATCGTTTTGGAATTAGGGAGCGATTGGACTTTTATGATACACAGTCTCTTTCTCAAATTGTGAAGAGATCGGCCTTGATTTTAAAAATGAATCTCAATAAGGAAGGGGCGGAGGAAATTGCCCAGCGAAGCCGCGGCACCCCCCGAATGGTCAATCATCTGTTAAAAAGAATACGGGACTATGCTCAGGTGAAGGGAAAGACCCTGATTGACAGAAAAATGGCTTGTTATGCTCTGGATCAATTAGGAGTGAACCGGTTTGGTCTCAATCAGATGGATATGGAACTTTTGCAGACAATTCATACAAAATTTTCCGGCGGACCCGTGGGGCTGGACACTTTATCTGCCGGATTAAATGAAGAATCGGACACTTTGGAGGATTTTTATGAACCCTATTTATTGAGACAGGGTTTTATTCAAAAAACCCCCCGTGGCCGAATTTTGACGGAAGGGGGACAGGCTGTCATAAATACCGTGAACAATTCCGGAAAAAAGACACCGGCACAGGTTTAGAATGGAATTATGCAGACTGGAGAGTCATATCTGCCTATTTCATAGGCTATAAACCAGGCATTTGATTTTCAGTCGCGGAAAACCCGATTTTAGATTTTGTGAGTTTTACCTAAATGAACAGGGATTATTAAAAAGGAGTTGTTTTGATTATAGGTATTCCAAAGGAAATAAAAAACTCAGAACATCGCGTGAGCTTAACGGAAACCAATGTGGATCATCTTGTTTCAGAGGGACACACGGTCCTTGTACAGACAAAAGCGGGAGAAGGAAGTCGGATTTTTGATGATCAGTATGAAAAAGCGGGCGCGAAGATAGTTTCCACCCTTGAGGAAATTTACCGTTTATCGGACATGGTGGTGAAGGTTAAAGAGCCTCTTCCGGAAGAATATGACTTTTTTAAGGAGAATTTAATCCTTTTCACTTTTCTTCATTTGGCGGCGGAACCTGAATTAACGGAGGCTCTCTGTCAAAAAAAAGTTTGTGCTGTGGCTTATGAAACCATTGAAGATAGTCACGGCAATCTCCCGCTTTTAAAACCCATGAGTGAAGTGGCCGGAAGGGTGGGGCTTTTAAATGGTGTTTATTACCTGCAGAAACATACGGGTGGACGGGGCATTTTAGCAGGGGGAGTTCCCGGAGTGGAAGGGGGACATATTGTTGTTATTGGCGGCGGTGCCGCCGGTATCAATGCGGTTGAAGTGGCTGTGGGATTAAAATCCCGTGTGACTGTGTTGGATGTGAACTTGGAGCGATTGGAGTATATCAGTCAGATTTTTCAAGGTCGTGTTCAAACCTGGTTTTCCGATGAAAAACATTTGAAACGCAGTTTGGAAAGAGCGGATCTGGTGGTGGGAGCTGTTCTTCTCGCCGGACAAAAAGCGCCAAAAATTGTAACTGAAGATATGATAAAGGCTATGAATCCAAAGAGTGTGGCTGTGGATATTTCCATTGATCAGGGGGGTTGTTTTGAAACGGCAAAGCTCACTTCCCATGAAAATCCGGTGTATGAAAAACATGATGTAATTCATTACTGTGTTCCCAACATTCCCAGTGTCGTTCCCAGAACTTCCACTTATGCTCTCACAAATGTCAGTTTTCCATTTGTTCAGCAAATTGCTTCTCAGGGATTGGAAAAGGCTTTGCAATCTGATCCCTTTCTTAAAAAAGGGTTGAATGTTTATAAAGGAGCTATCACTTGCGCTCCTGTGGCAGACGCCCTTAGAAAAAAATATCAGCCGTTTGAAGAACTCATTTAAACCGACCTGTTTGAACTCTTTGGGTTCATGTTCCAGTTGTCCCCCGGACAACTAAGCTCTCCGTGGCTTGCCTCTTGAAGATTCATTTTTAAGATTTTAGGGTCAGGAAGTCTGGGAGACTTCTTGACAAGAAGAAAGAAATTGGTCGCATCTGTGTCAAAGCCGAACTCACTTTTGAACCCTCTATTTTCTTAAGGGAGGGCTAATTTTATGTAAATAGAAAACCTAAAATCTCAAAGCGGATTGATATAACTTGCGTTTTTTTTGGAATCTTGTTTGCAGGTCTTTTGATAGAGAAGGCAAACAAGGATTTCATGGATTTTTTACGGTTTATTCGTTCTTGTGCTGTGTGTGGTTCTTTTATGCCTCCAACGGATTGGCTTTGCTCCCATTGTTGGAGGTTTTTGGAAAAGGAATACTTATCTTCCCAGGATGTCTTTCGTTTGGAAAACACTCTGCCTCACTTTCGCCTTTTTGACTGGTATGAGGAAAATGATCTGTTTATGAGAAGATTTGTTAGTAGTCTTAAGGGGGGTGGTCCGAATTTTATTTTTAAAAGAATGGCTTTAGAGTGTTTCCCCCGTTTTCTTTACACTCGTGGTTTCCCCAAGAAAACCAATTTTGTTTTTGTTCCCGCTCCTTCTCGCAGTCCCAATCGGCCCGATCATGCTTTGGAACTGGCCCGGGCCTTTGGTTTTTACTTTGGTGGAGAAGTGTACTCCGTTTTACAGAGAGTCTCCCGTTTTTCACAAAAGCTTAAAAATAAATCCGAACGATCACAGATTCAAATTTTATCCAATAAATCATTAAAAAATAAAAATGTTATTTTTATTGATGATATTCTGACCACAGGAGCCACGGCTCGTGCCGCTTTTAAGGCGATGGGTTGCCCAAAAAAATTTGTCATTTGCACTTTAGCATGGAAAAGATTATCCATTCCAACCTCATAGATGAAAATCTCTACCGATCTGGTTTGAATTTTGAGGATTGGTAAAGTCTGGGAGATTTTACCACAGGTTTTAAAAGTTCAAACATGCGTTTTGCCACAGAGCGACTTTCAGCTGCATCCGTGTCAAAACCGAACTCCCTTTTGACCCCTCCACTTTCTTAATGGAGGGCTGGCTTTATGTAAGCGGAAAACTGCAAATAAACTGGCTTTCGTTTACAAAACCTTAAAATTCAAACTGGCAGTATAAAAATGAAAAAGTCTGGCTTTAAGCCTTTGACCTTTGATGAATTATGGAAAAAGGGGATTTTATCTGTTACTATTCATCTGCTGAATTTATTTCAGAGGAGTTTTTCCGGGAAAATGATACAAAAGAGTCTGATTTTTCTATGGTCTTTTTTTCTTTTTTTTCCCTGCTTTAGTCAGGTTCAGGGAAAATCAAAGCCTGTTCCAAAAAAAAGTCATACATCAAAACCAAAGCAATCACCTGCAGTTTCTTCTGTTCACTCATCGGTGGATAAAAAGATAATCTCTCTGTTAAAAGTTGTTTTACAAAAATATCGGGATAGCAATATTCAACTTAAAGTGGAAAAGACTTTTCGTGTGCCTGTGATAAATAAGGTTTCCCATGAGAAAGGGACTTTGCATCTTCAAAAAGGGGGGCGGTTTCGTTATTTCATGCGCTCCTCCACTTCTTCCGGTCAGTTGATGATTTTTGATGGGAAGCATTTATGGTACCAGCCGGATATAAAAGTAAAAACGGTTTTACAACTTTCCTCCCATCCGCAGTGGCTTCTTTTTTCCGGATTATTTGATCCTCAGAAATTTTTTGAGGTTTTTAAAGTGGAAAAATTTCAGAACACGAAAGATGGGGCTATTATATATTTAAAACCCAAACAGGCTGTCATTAACATTAGGCAGATTGCATTGAAGGTGAATCGTTATATCCGTGGAGTTCGGGTTTTATGGAATGATGTGAATAATTGGCAGGAATATAAATTTTCAAATCCCTGGGTTAAGCAGCGTTTTCCGAAGTCTCTATTTGTATTTGATGCGGAAGGTTTTGAAGTTATTTCCAAAGTTTCAGGAAAATAGGCCATTTCTCTAAATAATTCTTTGAAAATTCAAACACCGATTAGTATAAGGAGAGTGGAATGGAAAAAGATAAACAGCCGTTTAATGGGGTTCTTCTGGTTCACAAGGAAAAGGGAATGACCAGCCATGATGTTGTGGATCAGTTGAGAAAAATTTTAAAACAAAGGTCTATTGGTCATGCGGGCACTTTGGACCCTATGGCTGAAGGGTTGCTCGTTATTCTTCTGGGACAGGCGACAAAACTCAGTGTTTATATTTTAAATCAGGATAAAAGCTACTCCCTCAAAATGCAGTTTGGTTTGGAAACAGATACCTTTGATAAGGAAGGGAAAGTTTTAAAGCAAGAAGCTGTGTCCTTGAAAAAGGAAGAGATTGAAAAAACTCTTAAAGCCAGTTGTGGATCATTGGAGTTAAAAGTTCCTCATTTTTCCGCAGTTAAGGTTCGGGGCCGAAAACTTTATTCCTATGCCAGAGCGGGAGAAGAGGTGGAGGCTCCTAAAAAAACAATGACTTTTTATGATTTGAAAATCCACGATATTCAACCGGATCAGGCTCAGGTCTCTCTCTCTTGTGCCAAGGGAGGGTATGTGCGTTCCTGGGTGAATTTCGTGGGGGAACAGCTTGGTGTGGGGGCTTGTTTAATCCAAATGACCAGAACGGCTTCTCATCCCTTTCATTCATCTCAAAGCTTAAGAGTTTCTGAGATAGACAGCCGATTGAAAGAAAAATTCCCAAAGGATGAGATAGAATTAAAAACTCTTTTACAAGACAGTTTTATATATCCCTCTTCCGCTCTTCCTGATGTTTTTCCTGTGGAGCTTACACAGAGAGATGCCAAGGCTCTGTCTCACGGACAGATTCCCCCTTATGTGATTCAGAGCGCTTTAAGCCGTCAGATAGAAGTGAATAAAACAGGCCAACCTCAACTGATACAGGCTGTTCAGGACTGGCGCCTGTCCGCTCTCCTGGAAATCAGACCTTTTAAAAAGATGAAAATCATCCGAAACTTTACATTCAGCTAGATACTCAACTGTATCGGAAAGCGGCTGCAAAAATCAGTCTTCTCTATGTGAAAGTCAATTTTCTTCTGAAGGAAGCTGAAAAAAATCTAAAAATATGATCTTAATCAGTGTATAGTAAAAAAAGAAGGTTCTGATGGCTTTAACACAATCTCAGGAATCAGAAAACACAACTCTTCTTGAAATCAAGAAACAGCTTGATTCTGTAAGTCCATCCCTTTGCCTGGCTAAATGGCTCCATGTCAGTTTGCACTTAACCACAGGGAAAACTCACAGTTGTTACCATCCTCCTGTTCATAGTATTGACAGAGAGGAAATAAAAAAGAATCCTTCCGCCCTTCATAATACGGCTCAAAAGAAAAAGGAAAGAGCGCAGATGATAGCAGGCCAGCGTCCCGAAGGCTGTTCTTATTGCTGGCGTATGGAGGATTCTCAATCCCCTTACAGTGACAGACATTATCGTTCTCTGGAGCCTTGGGCGCGCCCCCGATTTAATGAAGTGGTAAAGGGGGGGAGTGAGTACAATGTCATTCCCAGTTATGTGGAAGTGAACTTTAATCAGGCCTGTCAGTTTAAATGCAGTTACTGTTCCCCCCATCTTTCCACAACCTGGATGGAAGAAAGTCAAAAGTATGGCCCCTGGCCCACCATAAACCCTCATAATAATATAGAGGGATTAAAAAAATCCGGTTTGTGGCCCGTATCCCGTCAGGAGGATAATCCCTATGTGGAAGCTTTTTGGAAGTGGTGGCCGGAGCTTTATCCTCAATTAAAGGTATTCCGAATGACGGGAGGAGAGCCTCTTATTGATCCCAATACATTTCGTGTGTTGGATTATATTGAAAAACATTCCAATCCCTCTTTGGAATTAGCGATAACCACTAATCTTTGCCCGCCGGAAAAAATGAAAAATCGTTTTGTTCGGCAGGTGAAAAATGTATTGGATAAAAAGCATATTTTTCGGTTTATGATTTATCCCTCCATTGATACATGGGGACCTCAGGCGGAATATATACGCTATGGTTTGGATACAGAGGCTTTTGAAAAAAATGTCATTCAGCTTCTCAAGGAAGCCCCTGATTTGTTGATGAGCTTTATTATTACAACAAATGCTCTATCTGTATTCAGTTTAAAAGATCTGTTGAAAAAAATCCTCAAATGGCAAAAAGAGTTTAGTTATATCGGAGGGGGCCATAAGAGATTTTATCGTTTTTTTGGAATAAAACCTATGGGATTCCGGCGTCTTTTTCTAGATCTCCCCTGGCTCAGAGCGCCGGCCTGGCAGGCTTTGGATGTATTACCGGAAGGAATGGCGGAAAAGTATTTACAGGATTGCTTGAAATTTATGGAAAAAAATCAGGTGAATATGGAAAAGGGAAAGTATCATGGCTTTGCTTTATTTCATATTGATAAGATGAAGCGTCTCTTAAACTTGTTGAAACAGCCTGTTGATAAGGAAAAACAAAAACTCAACCGCATTAATTTTTATAAATTTTTCAGTGAGCATGATCGAAGAAGAAACACCAATTTTTTAAAAACCTTTCCGGAACTTAAAAGATTTTGGTTTCAATGTGAGAAGCTGGCCCGTGAGTGGGATCAATATCATCCTGATAAAAAAACGAAAAACTAAAACACGATCGGTATAAATCAATTTTCTATATTTTTAAAATATCTTTACAGAAAGCGATAAAAGGAATGGATCGCCCTCCTGTTTTTTCGTTGATGGGAAATATCCCAATTCAAATAGGCTGGATTTTTTTCTTTAAATCTTTTTGGATAGCGGAAGATAAATATCTTTTGAACTTCATACGAACCCCTTGATTAGTCCTAGTTTGTAATATGAGTAATTTTAAGTCAAGTTAAAAATACCCATGAGTGTTTTTAACTTGACTTAAAATTTTAAGTTTTTCATTAAAGGGAATGGAATACATGAAGCAAGAGAATTTCCGTTTTCCAGATAAAAGTAAAACAGAGGTTAAGATGATCGGAGAAGAAGCACTAATTTTGTAAAGACTTTTCCACTGTGCCGGAAAAACAAATCTGTGGAAATTCAGTTCAAGAATACAAGGAAGCTGGCTCTTAAATGGGATGAGGCTTATATTGTTCCGGTTTGAAATGTTTGGTTTTTCAGATGAAAGAAAGATAATACCCCTCCTTTAAG
>JAPOOY010000240.1 GCA_026713205.1 Bdellovibrionales bacterium | reverse complement strand
CGGAGAGGCTTGTTCTGAACAGATCCTAAAAAAGGAGCTATCTCATCAATAAGAGAAAGAAAATGCCCTCTCCTTTCTTTCATTTCCTTTATTTTTTTTCGTAAAATATGAAAAAATAAATCCTCACTGTTTTGAATTAAAATTTTAAAAGAATCAATGCCCTGTGTTTTCACGAAACGATCGGGGTCCTGCCCCTCTGGAAGAATAACACTTTTGACTTCCAACCCGGCGGAAAGCAAGAGAGGCAAACTTCTTTCTCCAGCCTTTATCCCGGCTGAATCTCCATCAAACACCAATATGACCGAATCCACATACCTTTTAAGCAAACGGGCCTGATCATCAGTGAGAGCTGTTCCCAAAGTGGCTGCCAAATTTTTTATGCCTCCCTGCCAAAGAGAAAGAAAATCCGTATAACCCTCCACAATCAAAGCAAATCCTTCCTGTCTCAAAAACCTCAGGGATTGATCCAAGCCATAAAGAGATCGTCCTTTATGAAACACATCTGATTCTTTGGAATTAATATATTTTGGAAGAGAATCATCCAAGGCTCTGGCTCCAAATCCAATCACCTGATGGCGTGAGGAAAGGATGGGAAACATCAAACGATTCCGATAGGTATCATACATTTCCCCTCTATCATTTTTATTTAATAATCCCAGATGCAAAGCTCTTTTCCGATCCACCTCTGTTAAAAATTTTAAAAGAGTGTTTCCTTTTGAGGCATATCCCAACTTAAAACTCTGAATGGTCTCCTTTATATAAGCTCTCTTTTCCAGGTAGGTTTTAACTTTATGACTTAAAGGAACAGAATCCAGCTGATGCCGATAAAACTCACAAACCTTTTCATTCAACCCGAATAAGCCTTCCATATCACTGACAGGTTGAAATTTCTTTGCTTCAGAAACAGGAAGAGAAAGACCGGCCTGCCGGGCCAGGTACTCCACAGCTTCCACAAATCCAAGCCCCCTTTGATCTCTGAAGTAAGTAAAAATATTTCCCGATTTCATGCAGCCAAAGCAGTAATAAACCTGTCTGTCTCTGGAAACAGAAAAGCTGGGGGTTTTTTCCGTATGATCGGGAAAAGGACACAGCCCCATTAGACGATCCCCCTTTCCCTTAAGAACTGTGTCTTCCATGATAAGAGGCACAAGATCGCTGGCCAGACGCACTTGCTCAATAAAGGACTGGGGAAATCTCATAAAGGATACGCTCCGTTAAAAAATCAACTTTGCCAATCCATTGCCAAAAAATTTAAATCTCATTTATAGATTGATCAGACGATTTTTTACTTTTTCAGAAAGAATCTTACCTTCAACGGCTCCTTTGGTTTGAACCTTAATCCACTGCATTATCTTCCCCATATCCTTCATGGATTGAGGTTGAAGCTCTGCAATCGCCTTTTCAACATATTCTTCTATCTCTTTTTCAGATAGAGGTTTCGGCAAAAAAGTCTGAAGAAGGGATAGTTTGTATTCCTCTTCCGCCACTTTATCTTTCTGATCCGCCGCTTTATAACACTCTAAAGATTCCCGAACTTGTTTAATTTGCTTTTGAACAACAGCCTGAACCTGCT
>JAPOOY010000162.1 GCA_026713205.1 Bdellovibrionales bacterium | reverse complement strand
TATGAGACAAGTTCATACCAACACCTCCCTCCAATCTATTGACATTCACAGATGCAAGCCTGCAATATGACACAAAACTCTTATGAACCAAAAGATCACAAATGTTTGAGCCTGTGGATTATCAGCAGTTTAACCCCAAACCTGTTATTGGAGTGGATGAGGCAGGGCGGGGTTGCCTCGCCGGACCGGTTTTTGCCGGTGCGGTAATTCTCAACTTTCCGGAAAAGTTTTGGGATTCAAAATCCTTATCTCCGCAAAGGCGGGAGGAATTGGCTCAAACTATTAAGAACAATCATTGTTACGGCGTGGGAACAGCCAGTGTGGAGGAAATTGACACTCTCAATATTCACAGAGCCAGCCTGCTGGCCATGAAAAGAGCTGTGGAAAACTTAAATGTCAAAGGAGGACATCTGCTGATTGACGGAAAGTTTATCATTCAGAAACTGGCAAACTTTTCTCAAACCCCTCTGATTAAAGGAGATCAAAGGGCAGACCCTATAATGGCCGCCTCCATTATCGCTAAAACAGAGAGAGATAAGCTTCTCAGATCCTTTCAAAAAGATTATCCGAAATATATGTTTGAAGATCATAAAGGCTATGCCACAAAAAAACACAAAGCGGCTATTCAGCAGTATGGCCCCTGCCCTCTTCACCGCAAAAGCTTCTCCGGAGTCAAGGAGCACCTCGCGGCTCATCTTATCTAAAAACTTCTGAAAAATAGAAACTCTTACTAAAAATTTATAAATATTCTCAATTATACTGGTCCGGTTTGAAATTTTCCGGTTCTTCATAAGAAAGAATACATACACCCTTTATAACAGACTATAGGGGTCAAAAATTCAAACATGCGTTTTGCCACAGAGCGACTTTCAGCCGCATCTGTGTCAAAGCCGAACTCATTTTTGACCCCTATAGTCTGTTATAAAGGGCTTATATCTCTTAAATAAAAGTCGGAAAAATTCAAATGCAATTGGTATAAGATAAAATGATCTTTTTTATCTTATTGTTCTTATGGAGTGGATTTTGCAAAGGAATCCTCAGTACAAACCAAAAATGAAAAGAATAAAAAAACCAACAAGGAAGCACACTAAGGGACAGCAAAATGAACATTTGGTATCCCAGCATCTCAAACGCAAAGGTTGGAATATTGTTTGTCAAAACTATCAATTTTTTGGTGTGGAAGTGGACATTCTCGCGAAAAAGAAAGGAATTTATACGCTGGTTGAAGTGAAATCCCTAAGGAACGAAGCCCATTTGGAAAAGATACTCAGCGATCAACAAAAAACCCGACTAAAAACAGTGGCAGAAGCTCTTTCTCCACAAACACCAAAGGGATTGCATCTTCTTTTAGCATTAGTCAACCTAAAGGGAACCATCCACTTTGTAGAGATAGAATAAGTAAATAAAGGAAATTGTTTCCGGCAGTTTTTTAGTTGTAAATGTTAAAATTTTCGTATGTCGGATTCGCACACCGGAATCTTATTTATTTTTGAAAACATGAAAATTTAAAGCAAGGAGCGTAAACTCTTTATTCTGCTTGTTTTTTTTGTTCTTCCACAGAGTTGTCTTCATGATGATCTTGAGCTTTCTCAATAACAGAATGATATTTTGATAAAACACTCTCTTCAATCATTTTGCGTGTGTGTTGATTGATGGGATGAACGATATCTTTATAAATGTCTTTACGAAAATTCCCGCCCGGCAGTTTTTTACTGGGCATGGCTACAAACATCTTATCCGCTGTTTTAATAATCCGAAGATCATGCACAACGAAACAGTCATCCAGTGTAATGCTGGCAAAAGCTTTCAGAGGCTCCTGATGAGCTGCCAGATTGACTTTCACATCGGTGATTTTCATGGGTTATTCCAGCCTTACTCAATTTATCGGAAACATAGAATTGAAAATTAAGCGACTTTTTTAACAAAATCCAGTAAATAATTGAAATTATTACTTAAAAAAATTTAAGATTGCTCTGAAAAATCCAATCTCAGGGATGATTTTAGCTGGATGAAGCGGTAAAATGCCCCTGAATCCAGGCCTCCTCCAGCAACCCGATATCTTTCGGCTGCCAGACAGGTTGACCGGTTTTCTCCACAAGTAAGGCCCTAACCCCTTCCGCAAAATCAGGGTGTCGGGCACATTGCAGAGCCATGATAAGTTCCATTTGAAAAACCTCTTTTAGGTTTTTGTTTTTCCCCTGTTTTAATTGTTCACAGATAATTCCGGCGGAAGTTGGAGACCCTTTTAAAAAAGTCTCTTTGTTTTTGTTCCACTTTTTATCTTCTGCAGAAGATTTTGTTAATTCCGTGTAAATAGTTTTTGCATCTCCCGACTGAACGACCTGAGAAGCCAGTTCTTTATATTTCTCCAGCCAGTTTTCAGATGATGGAGAACTTGTTTGAAGGTTTTGCAACCGGTGAGTTAAATCCTCTCCATTTTGAAAATCTATAGAGAGAAGACTCTTAAACACTTCACCTTTTTCCTGATTTTTAAAGTAAAATTGAGACCAGCCCAAAAACATAACTTCAGCACTGTTTAAACGACATCCTGTTAAAGCGAGATACCATCCTAACTTGCCTGGAAGACGACTTAAAAACCAACTCCCCCCCACATCAGGGAACAGTCCAATGGAAATCTCCGGCATAGCCAAGAGACTTGTGTCAGTCACAATAGAATGGGAGCCTGCCTGAAAAAGCCCCATACCTCCTCCCATCACAACTCCCTGCCCCCAAACTACCACCGGCTTAGGGTAGGTATGAAGAAGGTAGTCCATTTCATACTCCTCACGAAAAAAAGGCTCTACGGCCAAACCGGGATCTGTTTTTTCCTCTCTGGCTTTTAAAATTAAAGAGTAAAGATTTTTAACATCTCCACCGGCACAAAAAGCCTTCTCCCCTTCTCCATGAAGGAAAACCAAAGCTACTTTTTCATTTTGCTTCCAGTGGTGTAATTGATCCTTAATGGAACGAATCATTTCCAAAGTCAGCGCATTC
>JAPOOY010000129.1 GCA_026713205.1 Bdellovibrionales bacterium | reverse complement strand
CTCCAAAGGAGGTCTTGGAATGTTCAAACGAAAAAACTCCCCTCCTTATAAAACACAAAATAATTTTTTAACATCATGGAATCAAAAAAAATTCCTGAATTGGAAAACAATACTCCGGCCACAAAACGACTGCACAACTCCACAGAACAAACAATTTCCTCTTCACGAATCCAATCAGCGACATTCTCTGTTCCGTTTTGAAAGAGGAGCCGCTCTCATCAGTGTTCTGGCTTTATCCGCCTTGATAGTGGCTACCCTGCCCCTCATCTTTTCCAATATCCAGCTGGAATATGCTGAAACAAGTCATGAACTCAATCAACTCAGAGCCAGATACAATGCCCGCTCTGCGGCAGAATTGAGCCTGCTCCGCACTTTAATTTATAAAGAAGCCCAAAAAACTCTTCAAAAAAGCCATTCAAAACTTCCCGAACAGGTAAAAAAAATAATGGGCTCCATGATTCCAAGCCTTTTGGATATGATTTGGAGATCACCCGTTGTATGGCCCCTCCCCATGACAGATAACCTGTTGGAAAATGAAAAAAGGGAAGTCCAAAAGCTCACAAAGGAATCCCTTATAAGGGGCTCTTATTTAGCCCGGATTCAACCGGAAGATGGGAAAATAGACATTAATGATCTTTCCAGCTCCGTGGAGCTGCTCCGGCGTTTTACTTACGAAACTTTAATCAACCTTCTTCTCCTGCAAGAGGAAGATGAACGCAATTACACGAAACAGGAGGTCCTTCAAGTCCTTAATGAATTAACAGACTGGATTGATCCCGATCAAAAAAGCCAAAGTGGAGGTATAGAAAAAACTCCCGGAGGTAGGCCCTTCCCCAATCGTTCTTTTGTCTCAATGGAAGAAGTTCAAAGAGCGCCAGGTATGAAAGCCTCTCTGTATAAGGCTTTACACCCTTATACAACCGTCTATGGAAGCAAAGGGCTAAATATCAATTATATTCAAGCCCCTCTTCTTCAGGCTCTTGGCTTTCCTCCGGAATTAAAAGAGGAAATTCTGGCCCGAATTAACCCTTCCAGTCAATTTTATCAGCGTTTTAAGGATGTCAAAGAGTTTTGTGAATGGCTGCAAGAAAGAGGATTTGATTTCTGTAGATCAATGGAGGATCAATTTCACACACAGGATCTATTGCAATTTAATACTCCACTCCACTTTCGTATCCAAGCCATCGGACAATTTAAAGCCTCTCAAGCCAGGATAAAAATCCTGACTTATGACGCAAATCAAGCCACAGCCAAATACCAAACAGCTCTTGAAGCGGAAAAAAACTACCTTAATCCACCACCCCAGGATGAAAATAAAGATCCTTCCAAACCGGAACAGAAAGCCTCTCCTCCCCCCCTTCCCTATTCCACCTCATCCCCTTTACTGATAATGTATTGGAAAGAGGAACTATAAAGTTTATTGTGAAATAAATTCGGTTTCTTGTTATTGAGGAGGCTTCATTTTTGACACATACTGGAAATTTAAGGGGAGTTTCTGTTATACTGGTCCGGTTTGAGTTTTGAGGGTCATGAAGTCCGGGAGACTT
>JAPOOY010000239.1 GCA_026713205.1 Bdellovibrionales bacterium | reverse complement strand
TTCCCCTCTAACCACCTCAATTAAGGTATTTAGGGCATCAATGGAAGTAAAGATGCCTAAGTTTCCATCGGCATCAAAAATAATAGCGCAACCAAATTTATTCTCTGACATACATTAAGACCGGCATTTCCGTACTCTTCAAAGCGGATTTGCATAAATCTCTTTACTTTATATTTTCTTGGAAATATATACCAGATAATGATTCTTTTTATAGCTTCCCTGTTTGCTTTTCTCGTTCTTTTTGCCTGCTTGTTTGTCATCCGTTTTGGACAAAAATGGAATCTCAGTCCCTTCGTGGCTTTTAGTTCAGGGGGGCTTTTGGCTTTAGCCTTACTGGATTTTCTGCCTCACAGTTTTCAAGAGTCCACCTTCCATCCGGAAATCTGGATTTTAATGGGGCTGTTAATGCAGGGAGCTTTTGATCTTTATGGTTCTAAATATCTCAATTTCTTGGATAACTGGATAGAAGAGCCTCCCCACTCAAACACATGCAAGGATGACTCTCATTCCGGTCATTATCACTCACATATCCTATCACCGGAAGCGGCTGTATCCACAATGGGCTGTTTAACGATTTGTTCTTTTTTTGATGGGATGCGGTTTTATTCAGGACTTACTTTGGATAGCCTGACGGGAATCACCCTTGGCATTGGTTTGTTTTTTCATCTTCTGGCAGAGGGCGTAACAGTAACAGGTTTAGGAGTCAGTTCCCGATTAAAAAGAAAAATCCTGTTTGCCTTGGTAGCCTGCCTCTGTGGATCCTTTATTGTTGGAGCTTCTTTAACAAAAGTATTGTCTGATTTCTGGAACGCACCGGCTGTGTTTGCTTTCGCCACAGGGATTTTAATTTATGTCTGCACCATTCACCTGATTCCCTTCTGTCTTAAAAACCGAAAGGAAGGTTGGTTTGCCGTGGGACTTGTCATTTTCTCTATCATCCATCTTTTCCACGGTCATTAGGAGTTATTGAATACTGTTGTCTGCTCTCTTTATAGTCAGAGAAAAATCCTCTTTACTTCACTGTAAAATCTTCCCTTGGAATATCTATGCACTCTTTAATATGCTGTTAATCTATCCGATCCCATTGAGGAGCAAAGGGAGGATGGATCAATCGTCTTTGATTACGGCTTAGAGCATGAAGGGTTTTTCTATCTTCCGGATCCAACTCAAAATGAAAAATATCAAAATTTATTTGTATCCGTTTGGAATTTTGGGATTTAACAATAGCCGCCACATTTTCCTGATCCACAAGCCATTTTAAGACAATTTGCTCGGGGTGTTTTTTATGTTTTTCCGCAATATGCCGTACTTGTTGAAGCTGAAGGGCCGCCCCCCTTGCCAAAGGAGAATAGGCCGTTAAAAGCATCCCCAACTCCCGAAGAGTTTTAAGTATTTTATCCTGGGATAACAAAGTATGATATTCCACCTGATTTGTGATAATTAAAGGACAGATGTTTTTCGCCTCCTTTAATGTAACAGAAGGGAAATTGCTCACTCCTATAAATCGGGTCTTGCCTTCCTCAACAAGAGATTCCATAGCGGAAAGGGTTTCCTCTAATGGCACTTCACTGTTTGGCCAATGGATTAACAGTAAATCCACATAATCCACGCTTAAACGGAGCAAGCTCTCTTTTGTGGTTTGAATGACTTTTTCCGGTTGAAGGGAATCCCTCCACACCTTTGTCACTAAAAATATTTCCTCTCGTGGCACTTTTGAGAGTTTAATCCCCTCCCCCACCTCTTTTTCATTTTGATAAATCTGGGCCGTATCTATATGACGAAATCCCGTTTTTAAAGCCTCTTCCACGGCAGAAACAGCAGTCTGACGGAGCAGCCCGTAAGTCCCGAACCCCAACTTGGGTATTTGAACTGCCTGATTTTGTGTGTGTTCCCGGTTTGGTATGGTCCAATACTTCATGAGAGTTTCTCCTTAAGAGTTTATCTGTATATCCCAATATAATTCAACTCTCCATTAAATTTTTCTACGGGCTGTTTTCAGAGGACCCTTCATCTGTATAGGACATGTAAAGCAGTTAATTTTTCCCATCCATTGTTCTAAGGAAAAAAACAGTTGCTAAATGTTCAACTGGAAGAGTATAAAAAGTAATACTTACGGGGGTGTAGCTCAGCTGGGAGAGCATCTGATTTGCATTCAGAAGGTCGCAGGTTCGATCCCTGTCACCTCCACCATGTCTGTTCTAACTAATTGAAATTACTTGATTTTTTCTTCTTCTTTTCGGCTTTTGCGTGATTTTTGCGTGATTTAAAAAAGGCATCAAAATAACTAAAAAAGAATCTGTTATAAACGACTGTCCTTGAAAATTGCTGAGGCGGTTTTCTCTCCCGTCTCTGAACTCAAAAGCGCCACAGTCTTTGCATACCTTTGAGTCATTCTTATTTCCGTATGTCCAAGACTTGCCTGAACAGCAGAAAGATTTTTCGTCTCCATAAGAGCGATTGTTGCGAAAGTGTGTCGGCATATATGAGTGGAACGCCAGGGTAAATTTAATGCTTCAAAGCCAGCATTAAACGAAGACTGAATGGCGTTGTATTTTAGAAGCTCACCTTTTGCGTCTGTAAAAACCAAACCATTCACGGCTTCTTTTTTCATTTCCTTAAAAACATCTTTTAATTTCTCCGGCAACATAAGAAGCCTTGCCGATTGAACTGTTTTAGTCACATCTTCTAAAAAGGGACGCTTGGTTTGTTGATCCCAGCGAACCCGCCTTATGATTCTGGCTGTTCCCTTCTCCAAATCCACTTCCTCCCATTTAAGACCGCAGGCTTCTCCAACCCTTGTCCCTGTGAGTAACATAAAAACGGCAAGCCTGAAATAAACAGGATTGCTCCTGCGTTCCTTTAGCCATTCCACCCACTGTCTTCCATCTTCCGGTCGCATATAGTGATCCGGTCTTCTTGGAATAATGGGTTTAAAAAAACTCATTTGTCTGTGCTTCTTTGTAATAGGAACATTAAAGTCTTCATTCAGAAAATTCCTATACCAATAAAGTATGGTTCTTAGGAAATTCACCTCTTGAATAAAACTCTTCCGGCCTTTGTTTTTCGCTGTAGGATGCTTTTTCAGCCATTCAATCCACTCCAAAATGTGAATGCCTTTAAGAGAAGACATTTTTATATCAGCCAAAGGACCTTTGTAAAAATAAGTCAAGCGGCACTCATAACTTTGAATAGTGGATTTCATCATGCGGGCTTTGGCATCTTTCCAAAATCGTTCCACACAGTCCTTAAATGTAATTCTGTCATTTAAACTGCTGGGGCTGAGAGTGAATTTATGTTTTTCCTGTTCATGCCAGAAAACAGCTTCCCTTTTTGTGGAAAAAGTTCTGGCTGATACACGGACACCTTTCACATACACTTCCGCGCGATAATAAACATTTTCTTTTTGTTGATTTTTTTTGCGGTATCTTCTTTTAATTATTCCCATAGTGGTTCCTCCTTTCGGTAGAGCCACCTTTTGATACTCCTCATTAAAAACAGATTCCTCCTTCCAATTTTGACATAAGGAAGTTTTCCCTGAGCTGTCCAGTTACGGATTGTTTGAGGAGCCAGGCCGAAGATAACCGCCAATTCCTCTGTGGTTATAACACCTATTCTGTTGCCAAAGAACCGGGCCTCTTCAGAGCTTTCAGAAGAGGATAATTCCTCCTCCTGCTCTTCCAAGGCTTCTGCTTTTACCTTATCCCTGCCAGTTGCTTTTTCCACGTGGGCATTGT
>JAPOOY010000179.1 GCA_026713205.1 Bdellovibrionales bacterium | reverse complement strand
TTCCCGGTCAGTCTCAATCCCCCTTTCTTATTTTTTACCGTAATAGCCTCCACATGGAGAATTTGTCCACCGGCGGAAGTCCAAGCCAAACCCGTGGCAATACCCACCTTTGCTTCCCTTAAATGCTCCTCCGGAAAATAATGAGGTGTTCCTAAAATCTCAAAAACCTTTTGCTTGTTCACAGTGTGTTTCTTCTTATCTCCCAGAACAAAGTTTTTAGCCATTTTTCGGCAAATGGCGGAAATCTCTCTCTTTAGATTTCTTAACCCCGCTTCCTGCGTGTAAAAGTTAATCAAAGACTTTAAACCTTCTGTAGTAAATTGAAGATGCTTTTCCGGCAGACCATGACCGACCAATTCTTTTTCTATTAAATACTCTTTGGCAATTTGTATCTTTTCTGTCTGTGTATAACCGGAAATGGAAACAATCTCCAAACGATCTCTGAGAGCATAAGGAATATTTTGTTCCAAATTGGCCGTAGCGATAAACAATACTTTTGACAGATTAAAGTTTAAATTCAGGTAATGATCCTTAAAAGAATGATTTTGCTCCGGATCCAAAACCTCCAGCAAAGCGGAAGCGGGATCTC
This sequence comes from Bdellovibrionales bacterium, assembly GCA_026713205.1. Lineage (GTDB taxonomy): Bacteria > Bdellovibrionota > Bdellovibrionia > Bdellovibrionales > UBA1609 > JACOND01. The sequence goes on along the minus strand of JAPOOY010000179.1, from coordinate 1,801 downwards.
CCCGAAAATCAGCGCCCAGTTTATCCACTTCATCCAATACAATCACCGGATTATTCGTGCCGCAGGTGTTTAAAGCCTGCATGATCTTTCCTGGCATAGCTCCCACATAAGTTCTTCTGTGACCACGGATTTCCGCCTCATCTTTAACCCCTCCCAGGGAAATACGGGCATACTTTCGTCCCATAGCTTTGGCTATACTCTGTCCAAGAGATGTTTTACCAACACCGGGCGGACCCACGAAACATAAAATCGGCCCTTTCAAATTAGCGGGAGAAAGGGACTGAACTGCGAGAAACTCCAAAACTCTCTCTTTAACTTTTGTCAGTTCATAATGATCTTTATTTAAAGTACCTTCCGCATTTTTCAAATCCAGATTATCCTCACTGGATTGATTCCAGGGAAGCTCCAACACACAATCCAAATAAGTTCTAATCATAGAGGCTTCGCTGCTTTCCGTATGCATCTTTTCCAGGCGGGAAAGTTGTTTGCTCACCTCTTTTTTAACCGTCGCCGGAAGCTTTTGTTCTTCAATCCGCGATGTATATTCCGCAATTTCCTCTTTTTTAGAAGAGTTGATACCTGTGTACTGAAAAGATTGAACAGGCGGAGTGGATGTGGTTTTTTGTTTTGAAATACGACTTTTTATCAACTTCTGGATACGCCCCTGAAGCAACTCTCCCTGAACCAGGTTACGAGTTAAAATCAAACGATCCTTTATATTGGAAGTCTCTAAAGCCTGCTGACTGTCTGATAATTTTAAGGTCAGATTGCTGATAATTAAATCACATACAAGCCCCGGATTCTTAATGCCTTCTATAATAAGGAAAAAATCCGGAGAAAAGCCTTCCTCCGTTTGTGCCAGTTTACTTAACAGATTTTTAACTTCCAGAAAATATTGTTTTTCCTGTTCCGAAAGATTATAGGTATCCAATTCCTCATGAGGTTGAATATGAGCCTGTAAAAATTCCTTCTCCTGTACTTCCTTTAAATGAGCTCTGGAAAGTCCCTGAATTAAAGCTTTGATACGACCATCCGTCATTTCCTTCACCCTCATAATCAGGGACACACAGCCGGTTTGATAAACTTGATTTGCTGAACCTTCCGGATTTTCAAGAGCTGAAGTAAATATCATCCTCTTATCTTTCCAGGCGGAAAGAAGGGCTTTTTTTGATTTCTCCTGACTAACATAAATGGAGAGGAGAGATTGGGGGAAAACAACTGTGTTTTTTAATGGCACAAGTGGCAGTATGTCCGGCAATGGTGTCTTAATATCTTTCATGCAAACCTCTTCGGTTTATCCCAACCGTTATTAAAGATTTTTTTTACAGATCTGAAAACAAAATTTCAAATGACAACTGAGGGGCAAAAAACTGTTTCAAAAAGATACGCTTCCCAGCATAGGGTCTGGAGAAATAACCGTTCCTTAAAGGAATCCCTTAAACATTCTGTTAAAGGTCTGGATGAGCCTGTGGACCTCTGTACAGGTCTTCAAGATGAATTAAAGATAAAAGTCCTTTCTCCTTATTTATATAACAATCCCACTTCATCCTAAAAAATTGTTCTTAACTATACTCCTCCGGTTTGAAATTTTCCGATTCTTTATAAGGAAAAATGCTTACACCCTTTATAACAGCCTCCAGGGGTCAAAAATTCAAACATGCGTTTTGCTACAGAGCGACTTTCAGCCGCATCTGTGTCAAAGCCGAACTCATTTTTGACCCCTGGAGGCTGTTATAAAGGGCCCATGTCTCTTAAATAAAAACAGAAAAATTCAAACACGATTGGTATATATAACGGTTTC
>JAPOOY010000142.1 GCA_026713205.1 Bdellovibrionales bacterium | reverse complement strand
TGCCCCCAAATAACTTTTTGTGGTGTCATTTTTTTGTGGAGTTTAGGGTGCTTTTTCAAGGGAATGCAGTGGAGTTCTTTGTCATTTATTACGATTACTATCAGCGGGAGGCGTATCTCCCCGCCACAAACACTTATATAGAAAAAGATGCCAGCATTAACGAGCAGATTGATTTAATGAGGCATTCCGCAACCCGCTCTCTCCTGGAGAGAAAGGATGTGATCATTGTCAGCAGCATTTCCTGTATTTATGGTTTAGGGAGTCCGGAGCATTATGGAGAGATGGTGATTTCCCTTGAGAAAAATCAAGGATTATCCAGAGATCAATTTTTAAAACAATTAGTGGAAATTCAATATAAGAGAAATGACATGGATTTTCACCGAAGCGCTTTTCGTGTTCGGGGGGATACGGTGGAAGTGTTCCCCGCCTATGAGCAGGATTGCGGAGTGAGGGTGGAATTTTTTGGAGATTATATTGATCAAATTGTTTTGTTTGATCCCTTAAACGGGCAGGTTATAAAAGAATGTTTGAGAATCAGTATTTATCCCTCCAGTCATTATGTCAGCACCCGGGAAAGGATCAAAACAGCCATTGATTCCATAAGAGAGGAATTGAGAGAGCGGTTGAATCAATTGGAACAGACGGGGAAACATACGGAAAGGGAAAGACTGGAACAAAGAACGCTTTATGATTTGGAAATTTTATCGGAAATGGGATCTTGTCCTGGGGTGGAAAACTATTCCCGTCATCTTACAGGACGGAAAGCGGGTGAGCCGCCTCCCACGCTTTTGGAGTATTTTCACAAAAAATTTATCACTTTTATTGATGAAAGTCATATCACTGTTCCTCAGGCCGGAGCCATGTATCGGGGGGATCGGAGCCGCAAACTCAGTTTAGTGGAACATGGGTTTCGTCTTCCTTCAGCATTGGATAACCGTCCGCTTAATTTTCAGGAGTTTGAAAATAGTTTGGATAAGGTGGTGTATGTTTCCGCCACTCCCGGGAAATATGAAAGAGAAAGCAAATTTGTTGTGGTGGAGCAGATCATCCGACCCACGGGATTGGTGGATCCGGAGATTTTTATCCGGCCCGCTCAAAATCAAGTGGATGATTTACTTGGAGAGATACAAAAACGAATTAAGAAAAAGGAAAGAGTGTTAGTCACCACACTGACAAAAAAAATGGCGGAAAGTTTGACCTCCTACTATCAGGGTTTAAACATTAAGGCGAAATATCTTCACAGTGATATTAAGACCATTGAGCGAACGGAAATTATCCAGGACTTGCGAGCGGGCGTGTTTGATGTTCTTGTGGGCATTAACCTTTTAAGGGAAGGATTGGATCTTCCGGAAGTGAGTCTGGTGGCCATATTGGATGCGGATCAGGAAGGATTCTTAAGATCCGGCCCCTCTCTCATACAAACCATTGGTCGGGCGGCTCGTCATATTCACGGAAAGGCCGTTCTTTATGCCGATCGAATCACTCCCTCTATGAAACAGGCCCTTGATGAAACAAACCGAAGGCGTCAACTTCAACAAAAGCATAATGAGGATTTTCAAATTAAGCCAAAGTCCATTAAAAAATCTATACGAAGGGGCTTGGCGGAGATTTACGGGTTTAACAAATCCATTGAATTTTCTGAAATACCTCGTCCTTCCTCTGAAGCGATTCAAAAGAAAATTCAGGATTTAACGAAGCAGATGAAGAAAGCCGCTGAAGAGTTAAATTTTGAGGAGGCGGCTCGTTTAAGAGATCGTATCAAAGGGCTTCATATTGCGGATATGGAGCTACTTGATAAAGTTTGATCTAGTTTTTAATGAAAAAAACTTAAGATTTCAGGTCAGAGAAATATAATACAAAACAAGCTTTTAATTTTTTCCACGCTTATTCGCATGGCTTTGCGCCCTTTTTAGTGCGTTTTCCGTAAGTTGTTTAGCTTCATTGGCTTGATCTTTGGTTGTTACTATATCGGCAGCTGGGTTAGGGCTTTGATGTAGGGCTGGAGTTTTCTGAAAAGTTATAATGAGAGATAAAAAAAGGCGGACTTTCGTTAAAAGCCCGCCTTAGTCTTAATAATGAATTCAGTTTTTAAAATTAGCTACAAGTGTATCCTGCGTCTGTTTGAGCTTCAACCCATGCTTCTGCTTTTGCAGCACAATCTTCTTTACTATCGCACACATCCTCATCTTTCTCAGTATTAGTTTTCACATCGCTTCCACCTACATTCTCAAATATGTGAAAATACCCTGCTTTCCAGTTGCATGCGTCTCCATCTTTTTCTTGTTGAAGAACTACTCGGCTGGCAACACCAGAACTGCCGTACTTTGTACAGTAATGATCAGTTGTTGAATTCTCACAGGCTTCTGCATCTGCTGAACCTGACGCTTCACCACCTGCACAGCCTTTCGCTTTTTCCTCTGCAGCTTTAGCGGCCTTTTTAGCTTCTCCAGCTTTCTCCTTAGCGGCGTTCTTGGCGTCAGCATCCTCTGCGGCTGCTTCGTCATCTGTTTTGGCTTCATCAGCTGTTGCTATTGCGGCGTCAGCATCACTAATAG
>JAPOOY010000236.1 GCA_026713205.1 Bdellovibrionales bacterium | reverse complement strand
AGGAGGAAAGAAATTTATTTTTCTTCCATGCCTCTGACAGGAGTTACGGAGGGTTCTATGCCTTTAAGGACATCTTGAGCCTGAAATTCCAAATGATCCAGCTTTTCACAAACAGCTTTTCTTAATAAAAACCGGCCTTCCGCAAAGTGAAGGCAGGCTAAGATCAGAGCTTTTTGAAGGGATATATTGGAATGACGGTTCTGTATATCCTTGATTTTAAGCTCTACTTCAGATTTCAGGATATCCACTGTCGCCCCGTCATGCTCCGTTTTGAGCTTTAAAGGACAACCGCTGATATTAACTTGGTAAGTTTGCATTGAAGAGTCCTCCGACTCCTGCAAAAAGTATAACTGTACAGGTCTTTTCCGTCAAACCGGATTCATGAAGGAATTTTGAAATCCTTGAAAGCTCATTTAAAGCCATCCCTTACCGACCCACAGAGTCATAGCCGCATAAGAAATCCTTATAATAGGGATTTTTATAACCGATCGTGTTTGAAATTTTCGGTTTTGTTCATGCCTTTCAAGGCCAAAGGGAGATCAAAAGTGAGTTCGGCTTTGACACAGTAGCGACTGGAAGTCGCTCTGTGGCAAAACGCATGTTTGAACTTTTGATCTCCCTTTGGCCTTGAAAGGCATCTCTGAAGCTGAGATAAAAAAACGGAAAATTTCAAACACGATCGGTATAGGAATTGATGGATTACAATTCTGTTTGACGGACTTCTTTATTGATATAGGCTTCTAAAACATCCTTCGGTTTGATGTCATTAAAACTTTCCAAAGAAATACCACATTCAAAACCAAATTTAACTTCTTTGGTATCTTCCTTAAATCGTTTGAGATTGGAAATTTTTCCATCATGCACTAAACGACCATCACGCACCACACGAATGAGGCTGTTACGGGTGACCATTCCCTGAGTGACATAACAGCCTGCCACTGTTCCCACCTTGGAGATATGAAAAATTTCCCTAACTTCAACAGCTCCCTGGGACTCTTCCTCTGTCTTAGGAGCAAGCAGACCAATCATCATCTTTTTTACATCATCCAATAACTCGTAAATCACGGAGTAAGAACGAATCTCAATATTTTTATCCTGAGCCAATTTTCCCGCTTTTCCATCCGGACGCACATTAAAACCAAGTATGGTTCCGGAAATAGTGGAAGCGAGCAACACATCACTTTCCGTAATTCCCCCTGCGGCGGAATGAACAATCTGAAGAGAAACCCCTTCCCCTTTAATAGGCTCTAAAGACTTTTTCAAAGCTTCCAAACTTCCTGAAACATCCGCTTTCACAATTAATTTTAATTCTCTGGTTTTTTCTCCATGAGTTCTTTCCAAAAGATCCTCAACAGAAAGATCCTGATCGCTGTCTTCTGATTGCTGAATCTGTCTGGCTTTTATCAGTTCCCGCGCGGCCTTCTCATCCTTAACAGCACAAAATACATCTCCCACTTCCGGCAGAGAAGGAAAACCCACAACTTCCACAGGAAATCCCGGACCCGCTTCCTTAAGCGCCTGGCCTTGATCATTTCTCATTTGACGAACACGACCCGTAAACTGCCCCGCCAAAATACCTTGTCCAACTTTTAATGTGCCATCCTGCATGAGCAGGGTTACCACAGGCCCACGCCCTTTTTCTATGGAAGCTTCAATCACCATTCCCTGAGCTGAGCTTTCCGGATAACACTTTAACTCCTGCACTTCCGCCACAAGTTGTATCTGCTCCAAAAGTTCTTTTATCCCCTCTCCCTTTAAAGCGGATACGGGAATAAAAGCCGTGTCACCACCCCAATCTTCAGGAACAACATCATGTTTGGACAACTCCTGCTTTACCCGATCGGGAGAGGCCCCTTCCACATCCATCTTATTAACAGCCACAATAAGAGGTGTCTTAGCTGTTTTTGCATGATTGATGGCCTCCACCGTTTGAGGCATCACCCCGTCAACGGCAGACACCACAATCACAACAATGTCCGTGGCCTGTGCGCCCCGAGCCCTCATAGCTGTAAAAGCTTCGTGACCGGGAGTATCAATAAAAGTGATAGTATGACCCCCAACCTCTATGGAGTAGGCTCCAATATGTTGGGTAATCCCCCCCGCTTCCCCCTTGGCCACTTTTGTTTTGCGTATGGTATCCAATAATGTGGTTTTTCCATGATCCACATGCCCCATAATAGTTACTACGGGAGGTTTTAGCTGAGCTGTTCCTTTTTCCTGAGTCATTGGAGAGATTTCCTCTAAAAGCTCTTTCTCTGTTTTCTGGACATTTTTTGCCTCAAATCCCCATTCCGGAACAACCAAAGCCACTGTTTCAAAATCCAAATTTTCCACAATTTTTGTATCCACTCCCTGGGAATTTAATTTATGAATCAAGGATTTTTTCTTAATACCCATACGACGGGCTAAATCCTCCAAAGAGATCTCTCCATAAATTTTAATAATCATTTTATGAGACTTAGGCGTGGTAATTTGAGTCTTTTTCACGTCACCTGAAGTGACCACTCGTTTTTTCTTTGGCTGGAAGATCACTTCCCTTTTTCGAAAATCTGCCGCCTGAAATTTTACTTCCACTTCCTTTTCCGCCAGAGGACGACGGGATGCTTTCTTTGCCGCCTCTACCGGAGTCCCCCATTGAGAATCATCTAAAGGACTGGTGCTTCTGACAGAGACTAAATCGGACCGAATGCCACCCGCTGGTGTTTTGCGTGCTCCTTCAGAAACAACAGGGGAAGGCGCCGTACTTTCCGACTGTTTGGAAACTTCCGGCGCAGGCTCTGAAGCTGCCGCCAGTTGTTCTTCTTTTCGCCTTCTGATAATTCGTTTAACAGGGGCTGGGGAAGGAGGTGATTCAGTCTTTGCGGAAACTGCTTCTGTGCCTAAAACCGGCTTTTTTTTCTTAGCCGTTGAAGCCGTCTTCTTTACTGTTTTTTTGCGGGGAGATTTGTCTCCGGTTTTTCCACCGGATGATTTCTTTCTTTCCGAAGAGAATTTTTCTTCAATTTGTTTAACTAATTCAGGGCTGAGAGATTCCATATGACTTTTAACGGGTAGTTTCCATTCCCGGCGGATCTTCTGCATTAAAACAACACTCTTAACGCCCAGAGTTTTAGCTAATTCATAAACTTTAATTTGATCTGCCATAGATAACTCTCTTAGCCTAGGATATTAACCCATAGGCTCATCCTTCTTTGCCTTTTTCTTTAAGCCTTCCGTTTGTGATTCTTCCTTTTTTTCCTCTTCCGGCTCTGCTGATTTCTGATCCGAAGTTTCTGTTTGATCTCCCACCGTTTCCATAGCTGTTTCTTCCCCGGATTTCTCCTCTGCTACAGATTGTTCTTGCGAGTCAGAAGGTGTTTCCTGCTGTTTCTCCAATTGAGCCAGTTCCCTTTTTAAAATTTCATCGGCCTGTTCTTTTAAGCTCACTGTGGATTTTTTCTGGTCACTTTCTTCTGCTGTGGGAAATTCCTTACCCTCTTTTTTATATTGCTCCACAAGAGCCTGAGCGGAATGAAGCAACTCTTTGGCTTTCTTAGAGTCCTCATATCCAGGAATAGATTGCAACTCTGTTGCAGAGGACTGAGCTAATTCCTGAACAGAGGAAAAACCATATTGCAAAATACTCTGCGCCATTGTCTCTGTCATATTTTCCAGTAAACACAGGTTAAAAAGAGCTTCCCTTTTCCTGGTTTCCACATCACTTTCAGAAACTAAATCCAGATTCCATTCAGTGAGTTTAACGGCCAACCGAACATTTTGTCCCTTTTTTCCAATGGCCAAAGATAACTGATCATCCGGAACGATAACCTGCATTTGTTTCTCTTCCTCATTCACAACCACCTTTACAATTTTTGCCGGAGCCAAAGCATTACATACATACTGCACCGGATTTTCTTCCCATATCACAATATCTATTCTCTCCCCTTTTAGTTCCTGGGTGATATTCTGAACACGGCTCCCTTTAATTCCCACACAGGCCCCAACAGGATGAACCGCCGGATCCGTACTGTAAACAGACATCTTTGCTCTTTGGCCCGGCTCCCTGGCGGCGGATACGATTTTCACAATCCCCTCATAAACTTCCGGCACTTCCGCCTCAAAAAGTTTTATAAGGTATTTTTCATGAGCCCGGGACATAACAATTTGAGGTCCTCTGGTTGTCTGCCGCACTTCCAGAATATACCCCTGAATACGATCCCCTGACTTATACTGCTCTCCCGGAATTTGCTCTCGTCTCGGAATATAAGCTTCTGTTTTCTCCAAATCAACAACAATGGTATTAAAATCCATTCTGCGAACCACGCCTGAAGCCATTTCCCCCTTTCGTTTTTCAAATTCAGAAAAAATAATTTCATGCTCTGCTGTTCTCAGATTCTGTACAATGATCTGCTTGGCGGCCTGGGCATCAATTCGGCCCAAATCCTTCAAATCCAAGCGGGTTCCGATCTGATCCTCCAACTGAACTTCAGGATCCAGATGTTTTGCTTCACTGTGTTTAATTTCCACTTCCTCATCTTCAAATTCTTCATCCGGAACCACTTTCTTAAATTCAAAAAGCTCAATCTGACCATTGTCCTCATTATACTTCACTTCAATATCACGATAAGTTCCGTACTTTTTACGAACAGCCGTTAACACGCCCTGAATAACTGAGTTCACAATAATGTTCCTATTGACACCCTTATCTTTACTGACCTGATCAATAATCCGGCCTAAATTGGAAAGTATATCCATTTATTTCTTCCTCTTTTTTGTGTTTCTTTTTGCTCCCCCCTTGGAGCCATCTATTTTATTAAACAGGCCGGATAACACCACCTGAGCTGTTTTAATTTCCGATAAAGGAACTTGCCATTCCTGCAAATCCCCTTTCACCTTTAAAACCTCCCCATGAAGGGATTCCAATGTGCCAGAAAAAGAAGAAGATTGACACTCTTTTCCTGTTTTTAAATGAACTCCTTTCACCGGATGAAAAAGAGACATCTTGATTTGCAACCCTACAGATTCCACAAAATGCCACTTCTCCCGAAGTTTTCTCTCCAAACCCGGGCTGGAGACTTCCAGCCGGTGACTTTTAAGCAGTTCAGGACATTCCGCTCGCATTAAAAAAGACAGGCTATGAAATACATTTTCACAATCCTCCACAGTCACTCCTGAACTGTCCGGAGGTTTATCAATGAAAACCTGAAATCGATCCCTATGACGATAAATATCATAAAGACGGCAGTGATTCTGCTCCCCGGCCTGACGAGCTATTTCTTTAATTTGCCTGAACTGATCCAAAAAAATCTCCGGTTTAAAGTCCTTTTTTGTACATAACAAAAAAAGGGGTATTTATTAAAATCCTCTTCTTTAACTGCAAATGATCACTTCTCCTCCGAAGTTTTCACCCATTACAAATTCAAAGGAAACTCGTCTAACTTATCTCTTTGTACAGATCCATTACAGGGAAAAAGCAACAAAAAAGAGAGTTTTCACACTCCCTGTGGTACATTTTTATCAAAAAACGAACTCACTGACAAGAAAAAAGTAACCAATGTTAAAAACACCTGAAAAATCAAATGAATTTGAGATGATATCTTCTAAATGTCTTAAGTATCTTTCAAAGGAAGAACTCTTAAAAAAACAAAATAGCGATTAACTTAAAAAATTCTTAAATACTTTTCACCAGAAGTATAAAAACTTTATATTCTTGAACCCTATTTCAAAAAGCGCTCTATTATTTTCCGGATTGCAGCTTTAATGCCAATTTCTGTCATCTGAATTGACAATTTTTAAATGGATACGGCCCTTTTTTCTCCATCTTTTTACAAGAATCCTTTGAAAGATTTGTCTGCCCCGTAAGAAAAACAAGCCGGAAACCAAGCCCCCTAAGTGAGCCAGATTAGCTACCGGACTGCCTAAGCCGTGGTTTAACATACTGACCAGTTCTACGGCAGCTATAAGAATAGTGAAGTGTTTGGCCTTAATGGGAAAGATCATCATGAAATAAATAATCCTTTCGCTGTAAATGGTGCCATACGCTAATAATAATCCGAAAATAGCGCCGGAAGCTCCTATCACCGGTCTTTGAAAAACATCAATAGGACCATCAAAGCCCATCACATAAATCCCTGTAATTATAAAGTAAAGCAATCCGGCTCCCACTCCACAAAATAAGTAATAAATCAAAAAGAAGCGGCCCCCCCAAAGCCGTTCCAGCTCAGAGCCAAACATCCAGAGAATAAACATATTTAAAAGGATATGAAAAATTCCGGAAGAATGGATAAACATATAAGTGAAAAACTGCCATAACCACCATCTGTCAAAGATCATCAGGGGAGACAGTCCAAGCCACTCAAAAACCTGTGGAGACTCCAGAAAATACTGCTGAAAAACAACAACAGAGAAAAACCAAATAGCCGTAGTGGCTATAAGAAGCAGTTTAACAAAAGGGGTCATCTGAAAATTATACATGCTGGAAATGTGACGCACTTTTCATTCTCCCTCTATCAAATATTTATACACTCATTTCATCGGAATTGTGAAGTTTTCTGTTGAAGGAAAGATCTTCCTTTCATTAAGGACAGTGTTACCGAACACTAAGATAAGAAGGCATGATATAAAGAGGCTTTCCAGACAACCGATAAAAGCTTAAGAATCGTTCAAAGGAAGAAGGTATGACCGCTTTGCTATCCAAATCCCCTAAATACTTAAATAAACCCTTATCTTTAGAGGGAGAAAATAATTCAGGAGCGGAACCAAGCCCTGTCAGTTCACCAATAACTTTGATGGCTTCATTGAAAAATCCTGTCTTATCAGCTAACCCGATTTGAACAGCATATTCACCGGTAAAAACTCTCCCATCCGTAAATGCTTCCACAACTTTAGGATCAAGACCGCGACCTTCCACAATAGCGGATTTAAATTGTTCCAAAACATCTTCCATTAAATTTTCAAAAATCTCCCTTTCTCTTAAAGTCATTTCCCGAAAAGGACTCCCACTATCCTTAAACTCTCCCGCTTTAATGGAATAAATATCCATCTTAGCCCAACGAATCAATTCACTGACATTTTTAAAAACCATCAAAGCCCCGATAGATCCCAAAAGACTTCCCTTATTCACAATAATTTGATCCGCAGAAACAGCAGAATAAATTCCGCCGCTGGCCATAATATCCCCTGCGCTTACCACAACAGGCTTTTTATATAAATCCCGCACTTCCTTGATGGCCTCATTAATTTCCTGACTGGCGCCCACTGTCCCTCCGGGAGAATCAATTCTGACCAATAAACCTTTAATCATAGGATTTTTCATGTAACGGCGAATCTGTTCCATGAATTCCTGAGACACACTGCTCGTAATAATACCCTGAACTTCAAGGGACAAAATGGAATCTTTTTTTACTTTTTTGGGTGCGCTGTAATTTTGGAAACAGCCAAACAATGAAAGAAAAACTGTGAAAAAAATCAGATGTTTCATTTTAAACCCCATGACAGCTAAAAAACCATGTGAAGTATTTATCGTTTAACTACCGAACGAACAAAAACCGAAAGCGGATCACTCCCCACCATCACTCTCTTTTTTATCTTCCCCATCTTTTTCTTCAGTTTTTTTGGACTTTTGAGAGTCGACCTTTCCCAAAGAGGATTTTAACACCTTGGCAAAAGCATTTAGGCTTCCCTCTGGTTTTTCTTCTGTTTTAGCTTCTTCCGACTCCACCAGACGAATACTCAAATTGATTTTCTTTGCTTCTTTATCAATGGTAAGTATTTCAGCTGTTACCTCATCCCCTTCTTTTACAACTTCACCGGGGGATTTAATTCTCTTTCTGCTCAATTCACTAATATGTATCAAACCTTCAATGTCATTATCCAATTGGACAAACGCACCAAAATCCAAAACACTTGTCACTTTCACTTTATGGCGTGAACCGATAGGGTACTGCTCTTCAACAGAATTCCAGGGGTTTTCCTCTAATTGTTTGATACCTAAACTGAACTTCTCGTCGGTGGGATTGATGTCCAACACTTTAACTTTCACAACTTGACCGGGTTTGTATTTCTCTGCCGGACGCATACTCTCCGTCCAGGAGAGATCGGAAACATGAACCAATCCATCCACCCCCTCTTCCACGGTAACAAACAAGCCAAAATCACTAATAGAGGCCACAGGTCCTGTGAGTACCTGACCAACAGAATATTTTTCAGTTAAAGTCTTCCAAGGGCTTTCTTCTGTTTGTTTGATACTCAAACTTAATTTATGAGATTCTTTTTGAATATCAATAATCTTTACTTTAACTTCCTGACCCACACTTAAAACCTGATCGGGCTTTTTGGGCTTTTTGGTCCATGAAATTTCATTAATATGAAGCAAACCTTCCAGTCCGCCTTCCAACTGAATAAAAGCTCCGTAATCCACCAACCGAACCACTTTACCTTTAGCAATGGAACCAACGGAATACTGACTGGCCTGATCCGCCCATTGTTGTTCATTAAGCTGTTTTAAACCCAAACTGATTCGCTTTTTTTCCTCATCAAATTTTAAAACTTTAACTTCCACCTCCTGACCCAAACTGAGCATCTCAGAAGGATGGCCCAAACGAGACCAACTCATATCTGTCACATGGAGCAGCCCATCTAAAGATCCTAAATCTATAAAGGCCCCGTAATCCATAATGTTTTTTACCACACCTTTTACAACCGCTCCTTTTTGAATTTCATCAGCCGGGGGAAGAGATTCCATCTCCTTGGCTAAAATCACACGACGGGATAAAACAATGTTTCCTCTTTTTCGACTCACTTTGATAACTTTAAAATCATAAGTCTGACCAATAAAGGATTTAATATTACGAACCGGACGAATATCCAATTGACTGCCAGGGAGAAAAGCGCGCACACCAATATCCACACTTAACCCTCCTTTGACCTGGGCTATGACCGTACCCCGAACCGTTTCATTATTTTCCGTGGCCTGCATAATGTCTTTCCAGGCCTTGCTGATATCCGCTTTATCCTTGGATAAAACCACCGCGCCATTTTCGTTTTCAATACGATCAATATAAACATCCACTTCCTGACCTATCTCCACTTCCTGATCTTTCAAAAGGCGAAATTCAGACTTTGGAATAATTCCTTCACTTTTATAGTTAATATCCACAATAACGAAATCTTCTTTTATATCTATAACCTTTCCCTTAACTACAGAACCTGCTTTAAACTCCTTTCCTTGAATGGAACTTTGAAGTAATTGTTCAAATTCCTCTGTAGAAAAGGAAGACTGATCCGCCGTATGAACGGGAAAATCCCGATCCCCCTCATTTAAAACGGCAAGAGCTTTATCTCTTTCCTGATGGGATCGACTTTTCTTTTTTTTCTCTGTCGCAAGTAAAGACATACTTTCCTCCAGCATAACATAGGGAAAAAACACTCCCATGAAATGCAAAATAAGAACCTATCCTCTTAAAAGCCTTAATGCAAGATTTAAAATGAAAAAATCCGGCAGACTTCCTCATAAACCCGCTCAACCAAAGCTTCCGGGGAGTTTTTTCCCGAGTCAAGGACAAAACTGCCCTGAGGAATCGCTGTGGGGGCAAAATTCCGCTCTCTGTCCCGCCGATCCCTCTCCCTTTGAGCCTTGAATGCAGTGGAGATCTCCAGCTGATCCCTGGCTCGATCTCTGGACCGGCGATTTGCCCGAACATCCTCTCCAGCCTGAAGAAACACCTTTAAGGGAGCACGGGGAAATATCTGAGTCCCACAATCCCGTCCTTCAGCAATAAGCCCTTTTCCCTCTTCATTTTTTGGCAAAAAGGCCCGCTGAAAGGGAATAAGAGCCTTCCGAAATTCAGTCCATGCACTTAACAGACTGGCTCGTTCATCTATAGAGGACATATAAAGCTGATCTGTAACATTCACATCCTGATAAAAAAATTGGGTTCTTTCACCACCCAAATGAATTTTCCAGTGATCGGAATGAACAAATTTCAGAATATCCGATTTTTGTAAATTCCTTTCTCTTTCCACATAGGCCATCCCCCGATAGAGCACCCCTGTGGAAAACCAGGACCAATCCAACTTTTTAGCCAATAAACGACTTAATGTGGATTTGCCGGAGGAGGCAAAACCATCCACAGTAATCACTCTATCCATAAAATAAAAACCTCTCTTTTCCCTTCCTTACACCAATTTTGTTTGAATGTTGAGACTTTTCAAATGAAAAGAGGGTATTACACCAAATTGATATAATGAATCAGGATAATCTTTATAAATTACACTATATCTTTTTCTCTTCCGTATTTTTTAATCACTTCAGCCAGAACAGGGGGATCAATATTTCCGCCGGAGACAACCACGCAACAATGGCTCCCTAAATTCCATTTGTTTTTATTTTTTAACACTCCTGCCAGAGCCGCCGCGCCGGAGCCTTCCACCACCCGTCCCTCAGTCATTAAAACTTTTACAATGGCACGGGATATTTCCTCCTCACTGACACAGGTGATATCTTCCACCAACGGAAAAAATATATCTCCCATTCCGGAATAGGGTTTTTTAACGGCAATACCATCTGTCAATCCACTCCGTGAAATTTGAGGGGGACCAGAGAGTTTTCCGCAAAGGCAGTTCTCCTGTGCCACTTTTTGAAAGTTTAGTCCGT
>JAPOOY010000114.1 GCA_026713205.1 Bdellovibrionales bacterium | reverse complement strand
TCTTTGATAATTTCTCTTACATCTTGCATAAGCCCTCCTTGTTTTAATATCCCCGCTTCTATAAGCAACTTTTCAGCTTTTTCCCAAGTTTTTGAATCTAACTCTGTATTATCCCTTAAATACTCCAATATTCTTAATTCTACAGTCCTTCTCGCTTCTCCCTTTAATCCTTTCAATACCTCTTCAAATTCAGAATAAGCATCCGTTATTTCTAATTCAGTCGGTTTCTTCTTTTTTAAACTCCATATCTCAGATAATAGCTTTATAACACTATACCCCTTAAATTTCCCGCCCTTAACGGCTTGCCGGATTTTTGGGTCTTGCGTGTCTATTATCCTCAATCCATAGTTTAACATATCTTTTCTGGATTCAATAGGAATCTTGGAAAAAAAAGGCCCAAAATCCTCTTCTTGCAGGGATTTTTTCCACTTGAGAGGCTGTTCCCCATGCCAAAACAGCACCGGGATTATGGGCTGGGGATAGCCCACTTGCTGAATGCTGTGCTTTCGGCCTAACACTTGATAGTCTAAAAGTTGGCTAAATGCGTTTTTATCATAATGGCTTTTGTGTTCTAAGAGAATGAAGATTTTTACCCTGCTTTTCGGGTAATCTTTCAAAGGGAGAGAATAGATCAGATCCGCTCTTTTTGCTTCAAAAGTGTCTTTCTCCACTTTCAACTTGTTTAAATTATATGCTCCAAGTTCTTTCTTTGAAAAAATAAGTTTCAGCAACTCTTTAGCAAGCTCTATGTCAGAGTAGAAGAGTTTGAAGAAACTATCGTGGGTAAGTTTTGGCTTTTTCCCCTTTCCCTGAAATTTGTTCTTTTCCATAAGGAATCCTATAATTTGTTCCTAAAAGCCCCACATACAGGGCTTCTCTCTTTTATAGAAACTTAAAGTAGTTTAAACGAAAATACAACCTGTTTACGTGTAGAAAAGGTAGCCTCCACCTGAAGGGAGGCTGTTTTTTTATCTTCCAAATTTCCCTACTGGTTCGCTTGCTCTCTATTATTTTTTTTAAAGCTCTAGTCACTGCTTTGACCGAACAAAATTTTTTTCCTGTTTTTTGATTGTATTTTATAGGACAAAAAAAATTTTATCTCAAGCGGAAAATCAGTTCCTCCCAATTTTTTTATTCAGGACAATTTCTTATTTCCTTTATTGAAAAAAATCGGCTGGAAACAAGTTTGATGGAGTTTGCGGAAAAGACAAAAGGAAAGCCAAGACTTAAAAATTTGGATAACTTTTATAATCATCTTGAACATCCAAAAAAAGAGAAATTGAGCCGCTTTATCCAGGGAAGTTTAAACGAAAACATTTTTAAAGAGAGCAAGGACATTTTAAACAATCGTCTTCTTTATTTTAATTTTGAAAATATTTCCACCGCTTCAAACTCTTATATAGCCAAAGCCACTATCGCAGGGCTTATGGCGGAATTTTCCTTTAAACTTTTGGATAAAGAGCCGAATGAAAAACTTATCTTTATTTCCGATGAAACACCCTTTTTTATAAAAAGTTGTTTCAATACTTTTTCCCTTCTCTCAAAGAATGTGAGAAAGCTCAACGGCTCTCTTATACTGCTTGCTCAAAATTCCAAAGACTTAATCGCAGGAAATGATACCTCCCTTATTGACAATTCCGAGTTTAAAGTTCTTTTTTCCCATGACGGATCAGAGGAGAAATTTAAACAGACTTTTAATTTAACAACTGAGGAGTTTTTAAAGTTAAAAAATATCAGGACAGTGAAGGGACAATTTTCTCAATTTCTCTTAAAAGACTCCCTTGGCTCTAAGGTGGGGTTTTTAAGGATCTCTAAGGAAGAATATATTTTCTCCAATACAGAGCCTGAATTTTTACACAAGTTAAAAAGGCTTCAGGCTCTGTTCAATATCAGTGAGGAAAAGGCTCTGAAGGTGATGAGTTATGTTTAAATGGTTTGTTAAAAGTTTATTCCGATTTTTTTCATTTCTTTTTCAGGAGAGAAAGATGCTTATGGATTCCAAGTTTTCCTTATTTTTTTGTCTATACAAAGTCATGCCTTTCTCTCTGATATTTTAGAGGCAAAGAAACAAATTGAAGGGGCTGCTATAGCCCTTGAAGCTCTTATAGATGCCATAGAGGAAGTAGAGAGTTTGACAGGAATAGAAGATGACTATTTGGCCTATGAAAAAGAGTTAAAGGAGTTTCAAAAAACCTTAAATGAATATGAGGAGCTTGGTCTTGATGTAAGGGATTTTGTAGAACTTAGAAATTATGACCCCTCAAGTTTGCGGGGGCAGATTGATTTTTTTAAAAACTACTTGAGACGAGCGAAGAACATGCTTAAAAGCACAAGCTCCCTTGTAAAAAGCCCTGAAGCCATTACAGCTAGTGAGCAGATAGAAACAAACAGAACTTTAAGAGCTTTGCTTGCAGGAGTTAAGAATAAAAATGGCGTTCCCTACGGGACATAAGAGGCAAATTCTCAGGACGCTGAAATAAGCTAAAACCCTTATAAAATCTCACTGTTGTAGCCAAACTATAACTAACTATAACCTCTTATAACCTGCAAATCACGAAAAGATTTGCAGTTAAGAGCCTTCATTGGAAGGCTCTTTTTTTATGTAAAAGTAAGCCCTTCTCAGCCTTCTTATTCTTCAAAAGTTACTGAATTTTGTTGTTCAGTTCAAAAAACGCTTAAAATAATCGACTCATCATAAAAAATCAATGGTAAGCTAGTTTTAAAGGCAAAACTATTAAAAATAGGATTATTTTTTATTTTGGACGGCAGAAAAATTCACATCATATTAGAAATTCATTTTTTTAATATTTTATTTTCTTTTAAAAAAGAAATAATCTCCTTAAAAGAATTTTCCAGTGTAATAGAAAGCAGACAATCTTTTGCAAGGACTGAAAATGGCAGTTCCCATTCAGTCGGTGGAGCTTGCAACTTGTCTGGCATTTTATGAGAGCCTCTATGTTCAAAGATTCGGTTGATGACTTCTTTTAGTTTTTTGGTTTTTATTCTTTTAGTTCTTACAAGCAAGATCATATCTATAAGATCTTTCACTCTGGAATTAAGCTGTCCTTTGCGTGGGAGAGTATAGGCATGAATTTTTTCTGCAAAATGTTGTTCAATAGAAAGGGCAGGAATACTTTTTGTATGAAGTTTGGCAAACCCCAGCCAATCTTCCCCTTTAATGTTTTCAAGCGGCTCAAGCAAGATATTGTCAAATCCCACATCCAAATGAAAACGAACAAAAAGCCGGCCGTCCACTTTTGCTGTGACAGGAAACCTTGCTCCTCCATAAACCGGGCCTTCCAATTCCATAATGGAATCTTCAATCTGAAAAATAAAAAAATCTTTTAAATCAATAGCGACAAATGAACGCAAGGCTCTTAGAATCATAGAATTTTGCGCAGTTAAATCATTAGAAAAAAGTGTTTTATCTTTAACTGTCAGATCAATGTCTTTTGTTGCTCTTGGATTTTTCATGCGTAACTCCATTGCATAACCCCCTTTTAAAACCCAGGGACTGGGAGTTTTTGAAAAAAGTCTGAGCAGGAGGCGGTCAAAAGCAACTTGCCGGCGGAGCCTTTGTATATCTAAACCTTCTTTTTTGGATTTTTGTTTCAGTCTGTCAGAAAGAGCGGCAAGTAAAGCTCCCGCTGTTTGATATTTTTTATCTTTCATTATGTATAACCTTTTTAATCTTTTTTTCTTCTTTTGGTGGAAGCATTCCTCTTTTAAGAGCTTCCTGAAAAATTTGTTTTATTTGATTGTGTTCAATACGCTTTGTTTCTATCAAATCTAAAATAGCGCGGGTTGGAGTTGTGACAGCAAATCCTCTGATAGAGCGTATATCGCGTTTCTTTAAATTGGCTTTGTGTAAAACAAGAATTTTTGGAATGGGATTGAAACGGCGAAAAGTCCAAGGAACACTCATGTGTAACCGGGAAGGCATAAGATCACTCAAATCATAAATACGCAAAGCTGTTTCATGGGAATAAACTCCCTGTGGCTTTTCATTTCTATCCCGTGACCAGAGATACCAAAGAACAAGTTGGGCGTCTTCATCATCTTGCGGAAAGTAAGGAAGTCTGAAAATGCCTCTCATTTCCCTGATCCAATTTTTAGACTGCACATGATAGGAATGGTGCTTTTGGCTATAACCCGCTTTTTTCGCCTGTTTCGCTGTAAAATAACCTTGTTGCTGATGGGCTACTTTATAGAGATTTTTCTTGGCGGTTGTGGAATCTGATTTTAACATAATTACCTCAATAATTGAGTTAATTATACAAAGTCTAGGAATTAAATCAACATAATTCTTTTTTTTGAGTCGTTTAAGGACTTCAGAAGAATCTTCACCCAATGACTTTAAGTTGTTAAGCATATCTATGAGAAGAAACTCTCGTGAGAGCTTCCTGGGAAACTCAGGTATATTTTTAAAGACAAATTTCTTAGAATCAAGTTTGACTTTGCCATGCCTTC
>JAPOOY010000188.1 GCA_026713205.1 Bdellovibrionales bacterium | reverse complement strand
CTCAATATTCCTCCGATCTAAATTTTTGAGATTTGTTAACAAAAGTCCGCCAGGGACTTGGCTAATTCCTGACTTCTTTTCACTGGCTCTCTCAAAAGACTTCGCCCTATCACCAAGGCGGAACTACCTTTTTTCATAGCCTCCAGCGGCCTCATAACCCGAGCCTGATCATCCGGGCTATCTCCTTCAAAACGAATACCGGGAGTTACTAAAAAGGCCTGAGGATATTTTGCTTTCAAACTTTCCACCTCCCAGGGAGAGCATACTAATCCCTTCAAGCCGGAACGAAACACATCCTCCGCCAAAATTTCCACTTGTTGATGAATGGCATCCGGTGAACCGGAAATGCTGGATAAAACGGTCACACCCAACACACAAAACTTTCGGGTTTGATTTAATTCCGCTTCCAAAGCTGCCAACTGTTTTAATGTTGTCCCCCCAACGGATGAATGAACTGTTACATAATCCACTCCCAAGTGAAAAGCGGACCGAACAGCCTCCACCGTGGTGGAGGGAATGTCGTGAAACTTAAAATCCAAAAAGACTTTTCCATAAGGCTGAATGTTCCGCACAATATCCATGCCACAACCAAACAGCAATCGCGGGCTTATTTTATAACCGAAAATATAGGGATGGGTTTGCTTAACAAGGGAAAGAGCCTGATCTGCGTTGTTAACATCAAGAGCTAAAAAAACCGGAGCCTTTTTCATTATAATGGTTGCGGAGGCAGGATTTGAACCTGCGACCTTCGGGTTATGAGCCCGACGAGCTACCAGACTGCTCCACCCCGCTGGAAAAATATAGCATAATTTTTGGTAAAAGCAAATAAAACAGTCGTTATACCAATCGTGTTTGAATTTTTCCGGTTTTTATTTAAGAGACATAAGCCCTGTGTAAGCATTTTTTCTTATGAAGAACCGGAAAATTTCAAGCCGGAGGAGTATAAGCGCCTCAATCGGGGTTGAATTTTCGGATTTTATGTTGAGATAAAGAAGAATAGTGTTAAAATTTACCTCATCAAGTCCAGGGTAAAAAGAGCCGAACTGTATTCTTAAATCCGTCTGAATTTTGAGGGTTTAAACATTCAAAATCAAATGTAAGTTTTAACCAGACCTATAAATAAATGAGCGTTTTTATAAGAATCTTTTTTTTCATACTTACAATCTGTTCCTTTCCGGAAGCGGAGGCTCAAAATCAAATCCATTTGATCTCCCCTTATACTCATGTCAAACCGGATGAGAGCTTTCCCATTGGAGTATGGATTCAGTTAAAACCAGGCTGGCACACTTATTGGAAACATGCGGGAAGTGTGGGTGTGTCGCCAAAAATTCATTTTGATTTGCCGGATGGAGTTTCTTTAAAACATCTCCCTTGGCCAATCCCAAAACGGCTCTCCCTCAAAACAGAAAAGAACAGCTTATACAGTTTTATTTATGATAATGAGGTTTTGCTCCCTTTTGAAGTTACAGTGTCCCAAGGTTATTCTCATTTGGAACTTCCCATTAGGCTCAACATGGAATGGGCTGTCTGCAAGGAAGTCTGCTCCATAAAAAAAGACAGTTACCTCCTGACATTGACAATGGACAACTCCTTCAAATTCCATTCAAAAAATCAACAACTGTTTCATCAGATAAAGCTCAACCCTTCAAGCGATCTTTTAAAGAGTGAATTTATAAGACAAAATCAATCTCTTATTTTGAATTTTAAATTTAAGAATCCTGTGGAATGTCTGGATGTCTTTCCAAAAAACCATGAGGATTTCACCGAAGATCCTCCACAAGTCTTAAAAGCGGAAACCCGGTCCTGCTCTTTCCAAGTGAAAAGCTCCAGCTCTCTCTTACACAAGGTATCCGGTCTTATCACTTATAAAAAACAGGATCAGATTCTTTCCGCAGAGTTTACCGCTCTGGAACGAAAGCTTTTTGGGCTTGCGCTTTTTGCTCTCTTTGCCTTCTTGGGAGGACTGCTCCTTAATTTCATGCCCTGTGTGCTGCCTATTATTTTTTTAAAGCTCTACAACACCCTGGAGCTTATTGAAAAATCCCCAAAAAAGATCCTCTGGCTTAATATCACCTATTCTGCCGGAGTTATCATCTCCTTTTGGATTTTGGCCTTTTCTATTTTGGCTTTTAAATCCGCCGGTCAAGCTGTGGGATGGGGGTTTCATTTACAATCCCCCTTATTTGTTACCTTGCTGGCTCTCTTATTCACATTGATAGGATTTTACCTTTTAAATCTGTTCACTCTCCCCCTTCCTAAAGCCGTTCTTAATGTGAAAGGGGAAAAGTTTTTTGATCATTTTATAACGGGAGTCCTTTCCACCACAGCCGCCTCGCCCTGTACGGTTCCTTTTATGGCCTCTGCCGTTGGATTTGCCTTCTCCAGAAGCTATCTGGAAATTTTTGTGATCTTCTCCTTTTTAGGATTGGGATTAAGCTCCCCCTATTTATTTATTTCCTTCGTACCCCATTGGTTTCAAAAACTCCCGCCTCCAGGGAGAAAAATGCAGCTTATTAAATCCGTTCTGGCTTTTCCTCTTTTTATTGTCACTGTCTGGCTGATGTATCTTCTTTCTTTTCAATTAAGCACACGCTCTTTCTTCTTAACTTTGATGATTTTTCCATTCATTGGGCTATATATATGGAGCGCAAAATCCTTAAACCGCTCCATTGTAAAAAATATCGCCCTGGGGCTTATGAGTCTTTTAATAGCTGTTTTAATTGCATTTCAGGAAAAAAGACCAAGCCTCTCCGAAAAAGCGGCTGAACAAACCCTCTCTTTATCTAACCCGTCTTCCTGGAAGAAATTTTCTTTAAAACAAATTTCAGAGGATCGCAGCCGCGGGCATAATGTTCTGGTAGCTCTTGGCGCGGAATGGTGTTTGACCTGTAAAACCAATGAACAGGTTTTTAAAAACGAAAAAATTAAAGATTTTCTTAAATCAAATAAAGTACAACTTTATTATGGAGACTGGACAAATGGAGGCCGGGAGATCACGGAGTTTCTAAAATCCTACAACAGTTGGGGAGTCCCCTTTTATGTTTTCTATAGAGGAAAGGAGAAAACGGTCCTGCTTCCTGAAATTCTTTTACCGGCGCCCCTTTTGAAAAAACTGCAATCCGCTTTAAAGAAAAGCCCGTAACTATACCAATCCGATTTGAGTTTTACAGTTTTCCAGATGAAAGAAGGATTACACCCTCCATTAAGAGAGTGGGGGGCTAACTTTATGTAAATGGAAAACCGCAAAACTCAAACCGGATCGGTACAACAAATACATTTCTCAGATTTGCACAGCGACACCAGTTAAGATGCTGTAACCCAATAAGTTCAGACATAAAAACTTATTATAGTTTAAAGATATAAAGGCTTAGAGGCTAATCCGGATAATAGCCGGCGACCACCAGATACTCTTCACCTTCTCTTTCAAAGGGAAGAACAAACGCTACTTTTGGGGACCGGTCTGGGCCTTCTTTTGCAGGGTTATCTACATGGTATTCCACGAAACCGCCTCCATCTTTAAATCCTTTGTTTAAAACCCTGTCTGTAATTTCACTGTCGTCAAATCTTTTTCCTATTAGAACAGGAGATTGGATATGAAAAAGAAAGGTTCATGATGACTTAAGGGGTTTATTTCTAATCATTTTTAATAATAATTTATAGAGGTCATCTTCTCTATAATTAAATCTAAATTCACATTCTTTTAAATGCAAATAAAAAGTTTCTTTATTCATTCCTCTAAACTTTG
>JAPOOY010000117.1 GCA_026713205.1 Bdellovibrionales bacterium | reverse complement strand
GATTTAGGGTATTTTGATTATGAAAGCTATCAATTTACTCCTTTGGAATATCCTCCAAAGAAGAGAGATTGCTTTCAAACAAAGGAGAAACTGTAACCTATGTCTCCGGTAAAAAGTGTAACCTATGTTTCAGGTTGCACAGAGGATGATTTTTGCAGTCTGTGAAAGGTTTTTTGGTGTTATGGGAGATACTTCAATGGGTGAATGTTCAGGGTTTGTTTTTAAGGGAAAGATTGAAAGGAAGTTAAAGAATAAAAATAAGATTTCAAAACAAGGGTTCTTTTATTCTAAGGTTTCCTTAGTTCCTCTGTTTTGCTTTTTAACAAGCCACAACAGAAGCCACGAGGGAGAAAACAGGGCTCCCCCCTGATACGCTTTCCCAGCCTGCAAAAATCATTTAAAGGAGGGAGAAGAAAAGGCATCCGAAAAGCAAAGGTTTTTTAAGTAAAATAAGGCTCAAAAAAACAGACGGTATTTGAGCCTTCAGAAAATAGGAGAATGTTATGAAAAAGGATGAATTTCAACAGGAATTTGATTTTGTATTTGATTCAAAGCGACAAAATTCTGACTTGTCAAAAAAATCTTCCATTAGTAAAGTGAAAGAGGAATTACCAAAGGTTCAGAAAGAACCGAAGGTAAGGACAGCCTCTGATGAGAGTTCAGATAAAGACTCGGAAGGGGTAAAGTTCTTTGGCAACCGAATAGGCGTAATAACCGTAGAGGAATTAGCGGTTTTCTTTGGGTTAGCTCCTCAGACTATCCGTAACTGGGTAGCTCAAGGCAAACTTCCTTATGTCAAGATTGGCAAGAGGAATATGTTTCTTCAGAGGAGCGTGCAGGAGTGGATCAACCGAAAGGAGGAACCACAATGGCAATAATCAAAAGAAGTTACCGTACAAAAAAACAAAAGAAACCAGTTATTTTTTATCAAGCGGAAGTGTTTATAAAAGGCGCTCGCGTTTCAGTAAAAACTTTTCGTACAAAAAGAGAAGCTGTTTTATGGCACGAAAAGGAACAATGTAAATTTACATTCAGTCCCGCTTCCTTAAACGACCAAATGACATTTAAAGAGTGTCTGGATAGATTCTTTGAAGATGCTAAAACCCGTATTATGAGAGTCACCCTTCAAAGATACGAACAACACGCTGTTTATTTGTATAACACCCCTTTGGCGAAAACAAAAATGTCTGAACTGAAGGGAATAAAAATCGTTGAGTGGATTGATTGGTTAAAGAAACACCCAACAGCCAAGTCTTTAAAGAGAAGCAGTTTTGTTGAAGAGCTGAGATGTTTAAAAACTGTTTTATTCTGGTATAAAAACTTTCTCAATGAAGACTTCAATGTTCCCATCACAAAGAAACACAAACAGTTTTGTTTCTTAAGACCCAAAACACCAAGACGGCCGGATTATTTTATTAAACCGGAAGATGCAAAAAAATGGGTAGAGTGGCTGAAAGCAAATAGAAGTAATCCGGTGTATTGGAGGATTGCCACTTTCATGTTACTCACAGGAACAAGGGTCAGTGAAGCCTGCGGATTAAAGTGGGATGTTGTAGATTTGGAAAGAAGTATGGTTCGGATTGTAAGACGGGTCAGCTGGGATAAGATAAATAAAAATCCCTCTTTAGACAATGTGACAAAAACTACTAACTCAGCAAGGCTTCTTATTCTGCCAAAGAGACTTCAAGCCCTGCTCTCTCAAATGAAAAAAGAAGCCGTGGGTGATTTGGTTTTTACAGACAGCAAGGGGGAACTGCTTAGATACAACGCTATTCAGTCAGCTTTTAATGCTGGTTTTGAGGCATTAAATCTTCCCTGGCGTTCCACCCATATCTGCCGACACACTTTCGCAACTCTTGCTCTTATGGAAACAAAAAATCTTTCCGCTGTTCAGGCAAGCCTCGGACATACGGAGCAAAAAACAACTCAAGTGTATGCAAAGACTGTGGCGCTCTTGAGTTCAGAGACAGGAGAAAAAACAGCTTCTGTTATCTTTAAAGACAGTCAACTGTTCTGGGAGAACAGTTGACATATAAACCGGTTTATTTTCAGTGTTCAGGAATCTTTACGAAAAATCCCGTAAATTTCCCGTAAAAGTGCATTTTTGAAAAATAAAGTTAAATGATTTCAAGAAATTACAAAACCATTGGTGCCCGCGGAGGGAGTCGAACCCCCACACCAAAAAGGTACTAGATCCTAAGTCTAGCGCGTCTGCCAGTTCCGCCACGCGGGCTAATTTGTTATTCCAGGCTTTTGATTTCCTCTTCAATGAGTTTTCTGTAACTGGCCGGATCAAGCAGAGAGGAAAGCTCTCCCTCTTTTGCAATTTCCACACGAACCAACCAGCCTTCATCCATAGGTTTGTCACTGATCAATCCGGGAGATAAACTGCTATTGACTTCAACCACCTCACCGGAAACAGGCATATAAATATCACTCACGCTTTTATTGCTTTCCACAAATCCAAAGGGTTGAGCCTTTTCAAAAAACTGCCCCTTTTGCGGCAATTTCCAACTCACAATTTCCCCCAAACTGTCCTGAGCATAATAAGTAATGCCAATGGTAATGGTGTTTTTATCATCCAAAGAAACCCACTCGTGAGTGGTTGTATAATAATAATTGTCTTCAGGCACTATCAAACGCCGTGGAATTTCATCACTCATGTATTGCTCCTTTTCCGGGATTTTTCAAAAAAGGGCCGGAAACCCTTGTTATTTTAGAGGAAGAGCCGTGAATATTCACGAAACAATCCTCTACCTCCTCCTTTATATAAGCCAAACCAATCATTTTCTCAAGGCTTGGGGATTGTGCGCCGCTTGTCACAACTCCCACAGGCTTCCCCTGACCGGATAAGACGGGATGACCTGTGCGGGGAATGCCGGAGGGCGCCTCCACAATAAACCCGAACAATCTTTCTGAAACAGAAGTTTTTTTCAGCTCTTTTTTCCCCACATAATCTTCCTTATTTGTCATAAGCCAGGAAAGTCCCGCCTCCAAGGGAGTGCGGCTCTCATTAAAATCCTGTCCGGAAAGAAGATAAGCCATTTCCAGCCGCAAGGTGTTTCTGGCCCCTAATCCAACCGGTTGAATAGAAAATTTCTGACCCTGCTTCACTAAATTTTCCCATACTCTCAAAGTTTTATCCCGGGGAATATAAAGTTCCACACCCTCTTCCCCTGTGTAGCCTGTACGGGAAATCAGAATATCCTCTATCCAGGTAAAATGAAATCGCTTAAGAGATCGCATATCCTCCATTTTTGAAAAAACTTTTTCACATAAAGCTATTGCCTGAGGCCCCTGAACAGCCACCATCCCCCATTCAGCGCTCTCGTCTTTCACCGTCACATCAAAGGTGGAAGAAAAGGAATTGATCCAAAGCCAGTCCTTCTCTTTTGTTGCGGCATTTACACAGAGTAAATACTCCTCTCCCTGTGAGAGAGCATAAATAATCAAATCGTCAATCAAACCTCCCTCCCTGTTACATAAAACAGAGTAGCGGGCCTGTCCGGTATTTAAATTTTGAATATCCGTGGGAATCAGCCCCTGCAAAAAAGGTAAACTCCCCTTTCCTTTCACCCGAATCTCTCCCATGTGGGAGACATCAAACAGCCCGCCGGATTTTCGTGTGTTTAAATGCTCCTCCCCGGGACTGGTATAAGAAAAAGGCAGACGCCAACCGGCAAAATCAATAAAGCGGGCTTTCAGATTTTTATGAGACTGAAATAAAGGGGTTTTATGTGACATTCAACTATGATTACCCTCACCAATAATAGTTTTCAATGAGATTTTGAATTTTGACCTGAAGGCTCTGGTTGCCACTACATCAATACTATTTTTCACTGGGATTTTGTGAGAGAAAGACCGGCTAAATGAACCGTATTTGCCACCAGCATGGCAATAGTCATAGGTCCAACCCCACCCGGAACAGGAGTCAGACCGGAAAGCCAATCCTCCAACCCTTCCTTTTTCACATCTCCTTCCAGCCCCTGATCTCCTCGGTGAATGCCCACATCCACAACCACAGCTCCCTTCTTAAAATCCTCCCGTCCCAGTAATCCTCTTTTCCCGGCGCAGGCAATCACAATATCCGCCTGAGAAGTGTGTTCCATTAAATTTTTTGTGCGGGAATGACAAAGAGTGACTGTGGCATTATGGGACAAGAGTTGTCCGGCGGCCGGAAGTCCCACAATCTGACTTCGCCCTACCACCACAGCATTTCGCCCTTCTATGGGGATATCATAAAATTTTAACATTTTCATAATTCCAAAAGGGGTGCAGGGGACAACCCGTGGAGTTCCGGCCCAGAACAAGGCCCGATTTTCCAAAGTCAGACCATCGGGGTCTTTATGGGGGTTGATATAAGATAAAACCTCTTCTGAATTAAGGGAGGGCGGTAAAGGCAGTTGAACCAGAATTCCATGAACTTGCGGATTCTCATTAAACTCCTGTATTTGGCTTTTCAATTCAGACAAAGTGACTGAAGAAGGAAATTCCTTCTTCCAGGATTGAAGACCCGCTTCCGCACAAGCCTTTATTTTCCTTCCCACATAAATTTGGCTGGCCGGATCCTCCCCCACCAAAATAACAGCCAAACCAGGAGGAAAACCAAAATGCTTTTTTATTTTTTCCACTTCCGGCTTAAGACAAGCTGTTTCATGGGCTGCCGGTGATTTTCCCTCTAAAACTTTCATATCATAAGTCCTACTCTATCTCTTTCTTTTTTACAATATTCCTTTAAAACCTCTATGGGATTTATCCATCTTCGGCTGGCACCATTTCCCCAAAAGCTAAAACATCCGATTTCCAACCGCCTCCAGGGGGCTGACTTTATATTCTCCCGATTTTTATTGAAATTTTTCAAATACAAAAAACTTATAGCTATACTCCTCCGGTTTGAAAATTTCCGGTTCTTCATAAGAAAAAATGCTTACACCCTTTATAACAGCCTATAGGGGTCAAAAATTCAAACATGCGTTTTGCCACAGAGCGACTTACAGCCGCATCTGTGTCAAAGCCGAACTCATTTTTGACCCCTATAGGCTGTTATAAATGGCTTATGTCTCTTAAATAAAAACCGGAAAAATTCAAACACGATTGGTATGTCTAAACCATAGAAGTCTAAATCAGGAAATAAAAACTTTGCTTTCATTAACATTTTATTCTAAAATGCAGTTTATGAAAAAAGCCGTTCCCGCAGAGCTTAATAAAAAAACCTTTCGCAAGTTAAAGGAAGTGGAAACTCTTTATAAACTGATCCACAAATACAAGCTACGGGAAGAAGCCTATAAAACTCTTCTGGAGATATATATAAAAATCAAAGAAGGTAAATCATCTGGTAACCAGTAAATTTGAAATCCGCAAAACTAACTCATATTATATTCCACACTTCAAAAATTAAACCCTCCAGTTTCATATACCGATAAAATATCCGTATAATAAAACTCTACAAAGGAGAATAATATGAAATATATTTCTCATAACTTAAAAGTTGTTGTTCATTCAACACAATTTCTTTATTCAAACCGGATTGGTATATTTTACTAAATTTCTTGTGCAACAACTTTAATATAACCCCATTCATCATCAACTTTTACAGGTGCAAGCCCTTCATTAAAATTTCCAACTTCATCAAATTTTAGAGGAATGACAACCCTTCCAACCTTGTTGATTGTCCGTGACCCCCAAAAAGAGGCTAACTCCTAAAAATTAAGGAGGTGGAAATGTTAAAATATCTAAAAAAGTTCACAAAAGACAAAAAAAAAAACATTCTTTCATAAGATT
>JAPOOY010000235.1 GCA_026713205.1 Bdellovibrionales bacterium | reverse complement strand
TTTATAACAGACTATAGGGGTCAAAAATGAGTTCGGCTTTGACACAGATGCGACCAAAGGTCGCTCTGTGGCAAAACGCATGTTTGAATTTTTGACCCCTATAGTCTGTTATAAAGGGTGTAAGCGTTTTTTCTTATGAAGAACCGGAAAATTTCAAACCGGAGGAGTAAACAATGAATTTCTCCACAAAAAGAGATACTATTAACGGTATGACGGGAGAAAAAGAACGGTTCAAGTCCTCTTTAAAAGGTAAAGTGGTTGTTACAGAGACAATTAAGAAGAAAGGGGCGGTATTTGGTGTGTAAAATAATCGTATGGTCCTGGTTTCAGTTTTCTGATCTTTTTTGAAAAAGAGGAAATAGGTCCGGTTGTGTCAAGGATAGCCCTCGTTTTTGACTTTCGTTTCATAGGTTATATAATACAAGAGCCATGGCGGATAAATCTCATTTAATCAGACTTCCTTTATTGCCTCTGAGGGATTTGGTTATTTTCCCTCACATGATGCTTCCTATTTTCATTGGACGGGAAAAAAGCATTACCGCTTTGGAGAAGACCATCTCCAATAAAACGGATATTGTATTAGCTTCCCAGAAAGAAGCTCGGATTAATAATCCCTCGGGCAAACAGATTTACAATATTGGAACGGCGGCCTCAGTGGTTCAGCATTTAAGACTGCCTGACGGGACAGTTAAAACCATAGTTGAGGGGCGTTATCGTGTGAGAATTGAGAATTTTGTTGAAGCGAACAAGTGCATGATGGTGGATGTGGAGAGGTTAGAGGAGCCTATTGTCAGTAACGCGGAGGCAGAGGCTTTGCTTCGTATGGTTTATTCCATGGTGGAAAATTACATCAAGCTCAATAAACAGATTCCACCGGAAGTGTTGGCTCGTATTTCCTCCATAGACAATTGTGGTGAATTAGCGGATGTGATTGCCAGTCAGCTCAGTTTGAGATTTGAAGATAAGCAAAAGATTTTGGAGCTGTATGATCCGGTTAAACGATTGAAAGAGGTTTTAAAGCTCATTACAAAGGAAATTCAAGTTCTTAAGGTGGAGAAAAAGATTCGCACCCGCGTTAAGGAACAGATGGAAAAATCTCAAAAAGAGTATTACCTCAATGAGCAGCTCCAGGCCATACAAAAAGAGTTGGGGGATAAGGACGATTTTCAAAAAGAAGTTCGTGAAATGGAAAAGAGAGCCCAGGAGAAAAAATGGACGGAAGAGGCTGGAGAAAAATTTAAGAAAGAACTTGGAAAACTGAAGCTTATGTCACCCATGAGCGCAGAGGCCACCGTGGTGAGAAATTATCTGGATTGGATGCTGGAGCTTCCCTGGAAGGATTTTTCAGAGGAAAAAAGCAATATCCGAAATGCGGAGGATATTTTAAATCAGGATCATTGGGGGCTTGAAAAGGTCAAAGAGCGAATCTTAGAGCATTTGGCTGTCCGGCAAATGACAAAGGATTCCAAAGGCCCTGTTATCTGTTTTGTCGGTCCTCCCGGTGTGGGAAAAACCTCTTTGGCGCAATCCATAGCCCGTTGCCTTAATCGCTCTTTTTGCCGTATTTCTTTGGGGGGTGTTCAGGATGAAGCGGAAATTCGGGGCCACAGAAGGACTTATGTGGGAGCCATGCCCGGGAAGGTGATTCAAGCTTTAAAAAAAGTTAAAAAAGGCAACCCTGTTATGCTTTTGGATGAAGTGGATAAAATGGGTGGAGCTCATTTCAGAGGGGATCCCTCTTCGGCTCTTTTGGAGGTATTGGATCCGGAGCAAAACCATACTTTTCAGGATCATTATCTGGAGGTGGATTACGATCTCTCCACTGTTTTATTTATCTGTACAGCCAACTCCCTTCATTCTCTGAAAGGCCCTCTACAGGATCGGATGGAGGTCATACCCATTGAGGGTTATATTGAAGAGGAAAAGGTGAATATTGCGAAAAAATATCTTATTCCCCGGCAGGTTAAAAAACATGGCTTACAGGATTTTTCCATGGAATTTTCTGATTCCATTTTGAAAGAAATCATAGGCTATTACACCAAAGAGGCCGGGGTGAGACAATTGGAGCGGTCTCTGGCAAAAGTATTACGAAAAGTTGTTAAGGAAGTGGTTATTGCGCAATCTTCTGTTGAGGAAAAAAAGGGTAAAAAGGAAGAGGCAAAGAAGAAGGGCGCATCCTCTCCTTCCTCTCGGAAAATATCCGTTAAAAAATCAGCGGATTTGGAAAAATTTCTGGGACCCCGAAGATATCGTCTCACTCAGTTGGAAAAGGAGAGCTTGGTTGGTTTGACAACGGGATTAGCCTGGACGGAAGTGGGGGGAGATACCCTTTCTGTGGAAGCCGCAGTAGTGCCGGGAACGGGAAAATACACTCTCACAGGCCAATTGGGAGATGTGATGAAGGAATCCTGCTCCGCCTCACTCAGTTATGTTCGTTCCCGAGGTTTGCTGTTTGGAATTAAGGACAATTTTTTTAAGGTGCATGATTTTCATATTCATGTTCCGGAGGGGGCTATACCAAAGGACGGTCCTTCTGCCGGTATTGCCATTACAACCAGTTTGGTATCAGCTATTTTGAGGATTCCCGTACACCGGGCTGTGGCCATGACGGGGGAAATCACTTTAAGAGGAAGGGTGTTGCCCATTGGAGGGTTAAAAGAAAAAACCCTTGCGGCTCATCGGGCACAAATAAAAACGGTTATCATTCCTGCTGATAATCAAAAGGATTTGAAGGAAATTCCAAAAAAGGCCCTGAAGGATATTGAGGTTTTCCCTGTGAATCATATTGATCAGGTTCTGGTTAAAGCCCTGGAAATCAAAACTGCTGATCAACTTTTTAAGTCCACGCCCTCCTCTTCCTGGCTTAAGCCGGATTTAACTTTCCCTTTGTCAAAAACAGAAAAACGGTTGGAACAAAGCTGATCTTTTTTCCGGATATTTTTGCTAAAGGCTCTTTTTTTGTGCGTGATTCAACATATTGCTTAAAAAATAAGCATAAATCTCTGTTTTTTTCTGAAAAATTCAATTTAAAAGTGGGTTTTTATCTTATATTACTCCTCTTACATTGACTTTTCTTCCTTATTTATCATAATATAAAGAAAATCTTACATTTTCATTATTTATATTGACGAAGAGCAGGATTCTTATGTAAGGTGCAGTCAGATTTAAGGTAAATGGGGAGAAACGACTTATGTACAGCCCAAGTACCACTGGAATTTCTGGAGAGCAAAGTCTTACTCACAGTTTGATTCAACTTCCTCTTGGTCCAAATTCCATTCAATCCTCTCAAAATCAGCTTTTTGAATCAGGTAAAAGCCGTTTTAAACAGGGAGATTTTAGTGGAAGCATCCCTTATTTAAAAAAGGCCAAAAATCATTTCATAAAGGAAAAGAACTTCCCACGCTATCTTGATTGTTACGATATGTTATTTCATGCTTCGCATGAGTTATGTCAGGAAGAAGAGTTGGAAGTTATGAAGACCGAGTTTGAATCAGTATGTAAAAAATACAGTATTGAAAAAGATCCCAGAACTCTTGTAGTCATGGTTTTTTATTCCATGGATACTCAGAACAGGAAAGAAATCTCACGCGCATTAGAAAGAATTCTGAATTTAGCTTTAAAGCGGGAATTAGAGGGCCAGAAGAGCAATAATCGCATAGAAGAGTTTATAGCCAGGTTGGATATAATGTATTGTCTTTATGCGTATGTCTTCTATTATTACAAGAATAGACAGATGGATGAGTGTCGCAAGGAGTTGAAAAATGTAAGGATGCTTTTGGAGGATTATTATCAGATGGAAGATCAGATTCGTGAGGAAAAATCCAGAACGGATAATGCTCAGGATCAAAAGACCTTGCAAGAGCTTTTATGGGCTCATCGTAAGGTGGTTTCTTTTGTGGAAAAAATAGATATTCATATTAAATACATGGGAGCTCTTATTGAGCAGGATTACAGGCAAAAGGAACAACTCCTGTTGAACACACTGGAAAAGGCTAGAATTTTGCACAGTGATCAGTTGATGGGTTATATGTATATTGATATGTCAGAAAATTATATAGAATTAAATGATCTGGATCAGGCCGCCACCTTTTTAAAACTGGCGGAAAAATACACGGACTTTACTAACTTTAAAAGGTTAGGACATAGGATTCGCGAAGTTAAAAATTTATTGAACTTACGGCGGCAAGATAAGGATAACCTAAAGAAAAATTATGATATAATCTTTGATAGGAAGCATCGTTCCATTGTGGAAAAACAAAAGGGTTGCATTAGCTTTAAAAATCAACATATATTATGGGATATCATGGGTTTACTTGCCTCGCGTCCGGGAACAGCCTTTTCCAAACAACAGCTTGTGGAAACAGTTTGGAGGCAGGATTATATGCCTTTGGTTCATGATAACAAAATTTATGTTACCTTTAAACGGCTCAGGGAATTGGTGGAGCACAACAGCCGTCGCCCCGTTTATATTCGTAGAACTAAAAAAGGGTATCATCTAAATGAAGGGGCTAGAATTTTAATTAAATAAGAAGTCTTAAATAACAATGGAGGTGTCACATGAAAAAATACTTATTTCTGTCCGGAATATTAATAGGGTTTTTAGTAAGTCTGTCTTGTTTTGCCGATGAGGGGTATTATGAAAATAAATTTTATCGGGGTGAACAAGGATTTTTCAAAAAAGAATATATAGAAAATTATTTTCCTTCTGCAATAGCCTCCGCCTCCATTGAACAGGCGGCAGGAGATAGTCTTTGGATTCTCTTTGAGAAGGGAGGGGTTGATTTTCACACCTTTTTTAATGGAAAGAGGAATAATGCTGTTCTGGAGCTTATCAATGATGAGCTTGAGAAACAAATGGCAGCCTTTTCAAGTAACAATGGAGGTCATTCTTTTGTTATGCCTTTAAGGGCTTATTGGAATCCGAATTTTGGCCTTGATCAGGAAGGGATTCAAAATGTTCAATATTTTTCCAAAATAGGAAATATGCGCGCTCTTAGGGGAGAGTCCTCTGCCGTCAAACTCAAAAAGAATTCTGCCTCTTCAGCCGCCTGCTTTATGTCTCCCTCTGGCGAATCATCACTGGCATCTATTTTATCAGGTGGTGAGGAGTTCTTTCAGTATGATGGTGAGCTGCCATTACCACCGAAACCTTTGCCGATTCCCCCACCATTGCCACGGTTTTTTGTAATGCCCATTATGATTGAAGGTGAGGACTCTAAGCTGCCATTGCCGCCAAAACCTTTACCGATTCCCCCACCATTGCCGCGGTTTTTTGTAATGCCCATTATGATTGAAGCTGAAAATTCCAAGCCGGATTATTCTTCCGCGGAATTATATTTTGTGATTTTGCCTGCAGCAGTTCCAGATCAGAAGGCCAACTTCGCCACCGCACAATATTGGTTGGAAAAAATACAAGATGGCTACGAGGGAAATGCTATTCCTTCCAAGGTGAAGGAAGGGCATAATGTAAGGATTTGTAATTCAAAAGGTATTGTTGAACTTGCTTTTACAAATTCTCTTGAAGCAGATACCTATACATATTGAGTGGAGTAAAAAGGAGAGGAAAGATTCAAAAGGGAGTTCGGATTTGATACGGAGCGACTACAAGTCACTTTGTGGCAAAACGCCTGTGTGAATTTGTAATTCCTGTACTCTTGATTATTTTTATTTCAACAAAAAATCAGAAAGCTCAAACACGATTCATATATACCAATCGTGTTTGAATTTTTCCTGTTTTTATTTAAGAGACATAAGCCCTTTATAACAGCCTATAGGGGTCAAAAATGAGTTCGGCTTTGACACAGTAGCGGCTGAAAGTCGCTCTGTGGCAAAACGCATGTTTGAATTTTTGACCCCTATAGGCTGTTATAAAGGGTGTAAGCATTCTTTATTATGAAAAACCGGAAAATTTCAAACTGGAGGAGTATAACCAGAAATGTTGCTTCAGATCGGAAAAGATCTTTAGCGTGGGCCGTTGCTATGATAAATAAGCATTTTCAGGTAGTAACGGGCCAGACAATCCATGTCCACAAATCCGGGCCATCCCTCATGAGTCCAACAAGCCGGACTGAAAGGATTATGGAAAAAGATACGGATATGAGCATCCACATGGGTTACCAGTTTTTCTTCCTCTTTCTTTAGAAACTGAATACGGATTTGTTCTGGTGAAGGTTGAAAAAAAATCAAACGACATCCTCTGCGGAAGATCAAAAATCCTGTTTCAGAGTGGGCTAATTTGTACAGGTGAATAGATCCGCTGAGGGGATCTTTTATTTTATTAAAAGTTGTTATAAATTTCTGAAATAGAGATTTAAGTTCGGACAGCCCGTCTTTGACAGCCGATTCTCTATCCACCTCCTGTGAAAAAGAAGAGAGACGGTTGGTCTTTTCCTCTTCAATAAGATCATGAAGCCAGGACTCTTGCATAAACCCTCTTGTTTGTTTTTAAAAAACCAGCTATATTAAACACAATGTTTTCCAATTGTCTAAAAAAATTAACTCTATTGAGATTCATTCAAACAATAGAGGTTATAATGGTCAAGGGGACCGGAAGAGTAATGCGGCTTGTAAGCCAATAAGGAGGAGTTATGTATTTCCGAGTTTCAGTTTTAATAGCAGTTATTTTGGTTTTTCCGGCTTGTTCTTCCTTTCAGAAGATGAAGGATAAACTTCAGGGCCGAAATCAGATTGTTGGAGAAGGGGCGGAGGATATTGAAAATATGACCAGTGAAGACCGAAAGGACAGTGATTCAGGGTCTATCTCAGGTCTGAGTACGATCTTTTTTGACTTGGATTCGGCTGTTCTGTCTTCTGAATCCAAAGCCGCTTTGGAAGCCAATGTTAAATGGTTGAACAGTCATCCTGAGGTTGTGCGTATGGAATTAGAGGGACATTGTGATTCTCTGGGATCAGAGGCCTATAATATCGGCTTGGGACAGCGTCGGGCTGAAAGGGTAAAGCGATATTTAAAAGCTCTTAATATTCCGGAAGAAAAATTGGAAATTATCAGTTATGGAGAGGAAAAGCCTTTATCTTATACGGACAATGCTAAGAACAGAAGGGTGAATTTTGTTCCGATTTACTAACTCCCATCATTCCGTTATTCCGGTTGTCAGTGGGTTGATTTGTTTTTCTTTCCTTGTTTCCTGTGCGGGTCTTCCACCGATTAAAGAGTATTCTCTAGCTCGGGAGGCTATTTCCCAGGCGGAAAAACATAAGGCGGATAAACATTATCCGGGTTACTATGGAAAGGCCCTCAAACTGTATCGTTCCGGAGAGTCCGCTTTTAAGGATCGTTATTATGATCGGGCTGGAGATCGTTTTGAAGAAGCGGCGGAATATGCGGAAAGATCAGAAGATCTAACTCGCATTAAACGGGCTAGAGTTGGGGATCACGGTTTTTGAGAGACACAATTTTAATGAAACCTATTTTTCTTTCTTTTTTAATTCCTTTTATTGTTCATTGTTCCGGAACAGCCAAAAAATCTTCCGTTGAACAAATGAACCGTCAGGTTACCTCTCAGGGGATCATTGATCAGGCTCGGTATCTTTCCCAGGAGGTATTGGCTGAAGGAAAGGAAAATGTGGATTTTCTACTTAAAAAACTTAAAACCGCAACCAGGAAATACAAGGATATGCAAAAGCGGATTGTCTTATTGGAAAATCGGGTTCAACAGTTGGTTCGTCAAATTCAAAATCGTGAGGATGTGGAGATCACTGTGGAAGAGGAGGGGGAAACAGCCCTAATGGAAGAAGTTCCCGATCTTTTTGATGAGGATGAGGAAGTGGATAATCCGTTTCTCTCTCAAAAAACAGAGAAGTTGCCGGTTCCTCAAAATGCTGAAAAAAAATCAAAAAAAGATCAAGAAGTTTCAGAAGATACAAAGGGGAAAAAAGAGACGGCCTCTTCAAAAAAACTTTTTATTAGCGGACAGAAACTGTTTATTGAACAATCCTGGGAAAAGGCCATTGAAGTTCTTGAGGAGTACAGAAACAAACATCCGGAAGGAACTCAATACCCTTCCGCCACTTATTTAATTGGCAGAGCTTTTCAGGAACTGAATATGAAAGAAGAGGCTCAAATCTTTTTTAAAGAATTAGTCGCCGGTTATCCTAACTCTCCCTTTGCGAAAAAAGCCCAGAAGCTTATAAAATAGTCTTTTCATTGAAAAAGCTCAGACTGGAGGAGTTTGGACATGCCAATAGCTCTTGGTATAGAAACAAGCTGTGATGACACCTGTGTCTCTCTTGTTAATGAGAGGGGACAGGTTTTATTTAATGGCGCTCAAAATCAAGATCTTCTCCATGATAGGTATGGCGGTATTGTACCGGAGTTAGCGGGCCGCAACCACAGTCTTTATTTGTTACCTTTGATTGAGAAAGCCTTAAAGATCGTATCTGTGAATCAAATTGATGTGATCGGGGTGACTAATCGTCCAGGGCTGTTAGGCTCCCTTTTAGTGGGGTATGTCACAGCTCAGACGCTTGGGATGACCTGGAATAAACCGGTCATCGGGGTCAATCATATTGAGGGGCATATTTTAAGTCCATTTTTATGGTCAAAAGAAAAAATAACCGAAAAGCAGACTCTTTCAAATCCTTCTAAAATTTCTGCTGAGAAACCTTTGATTTCTCAGGCGGGTAAAAGGTCTGTTATATCACCGGAAGATTCCGGAACACAGATTTTGTATCCCCTTTTGGCTCTTATTGTGAGTGGTGGACATAGCCATTTGTTTTACATGAAGGGAGAGGAGGAAGTTTTTTTGTTGGGCTGTACTTTGGATGATTCAGCGGGAGAGGCTTTGGATAAATTAGCTCGGCTGCTGGAGCTTCCTTTCCCGGGAGGACCTCAGATTGAAAGACAGGCGAGAGGCGTTTTGTTACCGGAAAAGAGGTTTTTCTCAAGAATCAACACAAAGGGGCTGGCTTTTAGTTTTTCCGGAATAAAAAGTGCGGCGCGAAGGTTAATTGAATCCCATTCCCCGGAATGGCTGAAGGAGAATCAAGAGAGACTTTGTGCGGAATATCAACAGGTCATTGTCAGTCATTTGATGGAAAAACTGGATTTAGCTTTTCAACTCTATCCCTGTCGTCAGGTTGTGATAGGAGGAGGGGTGATTGCTAATGGCCTTTTACGAGACAGTTTAAAGAAATGGGCTTTTGAAAAAAAGGTGGAATGGGCTGTGCCTCAACCTTCTTATTGCACGGATAATGCCGCGATGATAGCTTTTGCGGGAATTAGACAATTTCTTAGAGGAAAAATCCACCTTTCAGCCTGTTCTCCAAGGCATCTGGAAAAGGATTTTTTTTCTCGTCAGATTTTACCGTCTTAAGTGAATTGCGTTTAAATTGTTATACTGA
Source organism: Bdellovibrionales bacterium (assembly GCA_026713205.1). Lineage (GTDB taxonomy): Bacteria > Bdellovibrionota > Bdellovibrionia > Bdellovibrionales > UBA1609 > JACOND01. The sequence continues at coordinate 1,325 of JAPOOY010000235.1, read as the reverse complement.
TGTTTGAATTTTCAGATTTTTTAAACGAAAGCATGATTACACCCTTCCTGAGAGTCTATGGGGGTCAAAAGTTCAAACATGCGTTTTGCCACAGAGCGACTTTCAGTCGCATCTGTGTCAAAGCCGAACTCACTTTTGACCCCCATAGACTCTCAGGAAGGGCTAATTCATGTAAACAGAAAATTTCAAAATTCAAACCGGATCGATTACTCATGTTTGAATTTTCAGGAACTATATACCTAAAGCCGCATTTAATAAAATGGAGGCTTAAGTCAAATTATAGCTTATTAAAGGCAAATTCAATGGGGATCATCTCCTCTTGCCATTCAAAACTTTGGTTTTCTTTTATTTGTGGCATCAAGTATATAATCCCAGAATTTTGAGATTTTTTCAGGAATAGCCATATAAGATCATGAAATTTCAAGTCAGATGAGTATAATTCAGTAAGGATTATGACCTTTTCTAAAAATGTTGTCATCACTGCCGGAAAAACCGGAGGACATGCTTTTCCGGCTTTAGCTGTGGCAGAGGCTCTTTTAAAGCTCAGGCCGGATTTAAAAATCCATGTTATTCACACGGGAAGTCCCTTGGAAAAGGAAGTTTTTTCCCGGGAAGGTTGGATCACTTATACCTTGTCTCCTTTGGTTTTGGCGGGAGGGGTTTCCTTTATTTCCAGATTAAAAACTTTTTTATTTCTTCCCCTTATATTTATACGGATATTTTTTCTGATGATTCGGATTTGGCCTCTGGCGGTTTTTGGAACAGGAGGGTCCATTTCCGCCCCTGTTTTGTTTTCCGCGTTTTTATTTGGTCGGCGGCGAGCCGCTTGGGAGGGTAATGCCGTCAGTGGTTTGGCGAATCGTTATTTAGCGTCTTTTTTACCGGTTGTGTTCACGGTTTTCCCGAAGGTTTTAAATATTTCCGGAAAAAAACAAATTCTTTGTGGCTATCCTTTACGAAAAGGGTTTAATCAAAAGCCATTGCCTACAAAAGATACCTTTCCTGAAGAAAAAAATCAGACACTTGATGCTAAACAATTACCTACAGGAAAAAGGCAGGAGTCGTTTTTTTCCACAGGTTCTGATTCCCTGGAGAAAGAGGACGGAAAACCTGATGGAGAGAGGGGACGGCCCTTTCAGGTGTTGGTTTTAGGGGGAAGTCAGGGGGCGTCGCTTTTAAATCAAGTGGTCTCCAAGGCTCTTCTGGAGGAATCCTGGCGTCAGGACATATTTATTTTTCATCAAACCGGGAAACAGGAGTTTGCCTCTATTAAGGAAAAATATAAAAATACCCAAGGGATAGAGGTTTTTTCTTTTTCCAATCAT
>JAPOOY010000156.1 GCA_026713205.1 Bdellovibrionales bacterium | reverse complement strand
TAAGAGACATAGGCCCTTTATAACAGCCTATAGGGGTCAAAAATGAGTTCGGCTTTGACACAGTAGCGGCTGTAAGTCGCTCTGTGGCAAAACGCATGTTTGAATTTTTGACCCCTATAGTCTGTTAGAAAGGGGTAATCCTTTTTTCTTATGAAGAACCGGAAAATTTCAAACCGGAACAGTATATTTTAACAATATCACAGGACTTTTTTAAGTTTGATTCATGAAATTTCAAACACGATCGTTATAACTTGCCTTAAAAAATCCTTTAACTGCCGATTATACGCATGATAAACAAAAGAAGAACCCTAATGAAGGAGGAAAATTATGCGAAAAATTTTAAGTATCGGTTGTCTTGTCCCACTCTTAGGGCTGAGTTTATATGTGGGAGCGCAAACTTCTGAAGCAAATCCCCAGCCGCAGGATACGGAAACAATAGCTCAGTGTTTACATAAAACAGCTTATCCCAATCGCAGCTATTGTGAAGGTGAAGCGGATAATGTTAAAGATTTCTGTGAAGATAGTGCGAATGCTGTTAGAAATCTTTGTAGGGATAAGGCTAAAACAGATGAAGAAAGATCTCAATGTAAAGCCGAGCGTAGAAAAAGTCGCAAGTCTTGTCGCAAAGAATATGACATAGCTATAAGTCTTTGTTCAAAAAATTTTATAACTGATGTAGCGATGGTTTGCCTGAAACAAGATGTTATATCTCAAGAAATAGAAACTCTACATCAATGCCTTACAGATGAAGCAGATGCAGATCTTAACTTCTGCAATACACAAGCCGAGATTGCCGATAACTTCTGTTCCAGAAATGCTCAATTACTCACAGAGGTATGCATGGATAAGGCTTCCACGATAGAGGAAAAAAACCAATGCGAGTCAGATGGCGAAGAGAAAGATGAGCTTTGTAGGGGTCACCTTGAGAAAGATGAGGTTCTTTGTGCAGTAAATTTCCTAAAAGATATAGAAACTTGTGTAGAAGCACATACAAAATAAATTGAATCACTGTCTGTTCAAAGCTCAAATCCATTTGCAGAATTTAAGGATTTTATGAACTGACTTTTCGTTCTGGTATTTATACGATCGTGTTTTATATTTTCCGAAAATGAATTTTCTAATTAAAATTTTAAGATTACAAAAAACCTCAGCATGACTCCCATCAGGATAAAAGATTTTTTACTTCCTCTCCTAGCTGAGCCGGATTATAGACAATATGACAACCGGCTTTCTTGAGCGCTTGAAATTTACTTTCCGCATCTCCTTTTCCACCGGTAACAATGGCGCCGGCGTGCCCCATACGCCGCCCTGGAGGCGCTGTTCGCCCCGCCACAAAGGAAACCACAGGTTTTGTAAACTCAGAGTGAATGTATTCTGCCGCTATTTCTTCCGCTACGCCGCCAATTTCTCCAATAAGGATGATAGCTTCCGTTTGTTCATCCTCCTGAAATAATTTTAAAATATCTACAAAATTAGATCCATTAACGGGATCTCCTCCAATTCCCACACAGGAGCTTTGTCCTAATCCTGATTTTGTTGTTTGCCAAACCGCCTCATAAGTTAAAGTACCGGAACGGGAGAGTATCCCCACTTTTCCTTTTTTGTGAATATACCCTGGCATGATTCCAATTTTACATTCTCCTGGAGTGATAACCCCCGGGCAATTTGGACCAATCAGGCGGGTTTTTGATCCTTTAAGCGCCTGTTTCACCCGAACCATATCTAAAATAGGTATCCCTTCCGTAATACAAACCACTAAATCCAACTCAGCTTCCACCGCTTCTAAAATAGCGTTCGCCGCAAAGGAAGCCGGCACATAGATCATGGAGGCATTGGCTTTTGTATTTTGGACAGCTTCTTTGACAGTATGAAAAACCGGCAACTCCAAATGACGGGTTCCGCCTTTCCCCGGAGTCACTCCCCCTAAGAGTTTTGTTCCATACTCTAAAGCCTGCTGACTATGAAATGTTCCATGCTTTCCCGTAAAACCCTGACAAATTAAACGGGTGTTTTTATTGACCAGAATGGACACCTGCCACCTCCACCACTTTACGAGCGGCCTCATCCAAACTCTCTGAAGGAATAAGACTTAAACCGGAATCCCGCAGTAACTTTAACCCCTCCGCCGACCTTGTGCCTTCCAAACGAACCACAACAGGAACTTTTAACCCCACCTGTTTAACAGCCTGAACAAGGCCGGAAGCAATAATATCACACTTCATAATCCCACCGAAAATATTCACCAACACGGCCTGAACCTGAGGAAAACTCAAGATAATCTCAAAAGCTTTAACCACTTTTTCCTGTTCAGCTCCACCTCCCACATCCAAGAAATTTGCCGGAGATCCTCCATGCAGTTTAATCATATCCATCGTCGCCATAGCGAGACCCGCCCCATTAACCATACAACCAATGTTTCCTTCCAGCTTAATGAGAGCCAACCCCTGCCTGGCCGCTTCCCTTTCATAATCCGGCTTTAATTCCGCTTGAGACAAAGCCATTAAATCGGAATGCCGATAAAGCGCATTTTCATCAAAACTCATCTTTCCATCCAAAGCTATAAATTCCCCCTGAGAGGTTTTAATTAAGGGATTGATCTCCAAAAGACTCCCGTCTTTTTCCACAAACAAACGATAGAGCTGTTGGAAAAGAGAATGTAATTTCATCACTTCCGCTTTTTTGGAAATATTCAGCGCCTGAGCCAAAGACCAGCTTTGATAGGGTTGAAATCCAAAAGAGGGATGGATGGATATTTTATAAATTTTTTCAGGATTAGTCTGAGCGGTTTCTTCAATATCCATTCCCCCGGCCTGTGAAACCATAAAGATAATCCGGGAAGTCTCTGTATCCACCAATAAGGAGAGGTAATATTCTTTTTCTATTTCACAGCCCTTTTCTATGAGGAGCTTTCTGACAATCTCCCCTTCCGGTCCCGTTTGATGGGTCACAAGTTTTTTTCCAAGCAGAGCTTTGGCTGTCGCCTCCGCTTCTTCCGGACTTTTTGTTATTTTTACGCCTCCCGCTTTTCCCCGGCCTCCAGCCAAAACTTGAGCTTTTACGGCCCAAAGATTTCCCCCCACTTTTTTAAGAGCTTCCTTAACCTCTTCCGAAGATTCCACAACACAGGAATCCAAAACAGGGATAGAGTACTGTTTAAAAAACTGTTTAGTCTGATATTCCTGAATGCGCATTTTATGAAATTTGGTTTAATTCTTGAATCGTAGCCTGAACGGATTGAATGGATTTCTTAAATTGTTTTTGTTCTTCAGCATTTAGGGAAATTTCTATCACCCGATCCAATCCTTGTCCATTTAACTGACAGGGCACACCAACAAAAATCCCTCGCTCTCCATATTCTCCTTCAAGTAAAGCGGCGCAAGGAAAAATCCGTCTTTCATCCCTTAAAATAGACGCCGCCATTTCCACTACACTGGCCGCTGGAGCATAGTGAGCGGAACCTGTTTCCAAAAGAGAAACTATTTCTCCACCACCATGACGGGTTCTTTCCACAATTTGTTCCAAATCCTTCGGTTTTATCAATTCTTCCAGGGGAATTCCTCCCACAGAGACCAAGCGGGTCAAAGGAACCATAGTATCTCCATGACCTCCCAATACCAAAGCGGAAATATCCTGAACTGAAACTTTTAATTTTTCCGCAATAAAAGCTTTAAACCGAGCTGTATCCAATACTCCGGCCATACCTAAAATTTTCTCACGAGGTGTCTGTAAAATTTTATGAGCCTGATAAACCATAGCATCCAGGGGATTGGAAACCACAATAAAAACCGTTTCCTCTGAAACAACCTTTTTCAACTGTTCACAAACCTCTTTCATAATAGCCGCATTTTTTGAAAGCAGATCCGCGCGAGTCATGCCAGGTTGCCGCGGCAGTCCCGCCGTAATTACCACAATGTCCGCCCCTTTTGCCAGACCATAGTCTGATCCTCCCTGAATTTGAAGATCATGCTTCACCAATGGCGAGGAAGAAAATAAATCAATAGCCCGACCTTTAGCCAGGTTATCTTTTCGATCAATAAGGCTTATATCAGCTAAATTATGACTTAAAATCCAATGAGCGCAGGAGGCTCCCACAAACCCACTCCCTATAATAGCAACTTTTTTTTTCTTACGGATAAAAGACATAGTTAAAACCAGTTGAGATTTTAAGAAATTCCCTTAAATGCTTATACAGTAAAAAAACGGAACTTATCAACCCCAGGTTTTTTATAAAATATAATGCTCTGTTACAAAAAAGGCCTTCTCCGAAAGAGAGAAGGCCTCTTTATGTTGTAACGGTTTTTAAGATTTCTTCTTCTTTTTTGCTTTCTTTTTTTTCTTAGTTGCTTTTTTCTTTGTAGCCTTTTTCTTCTTAGTTACTTTCTTCTTTTTCTTTGCAACTTTCTTTTTCTTAGTCGCTTTTTTCTTTGTCGCCCTTTTCTTCTTAGTTACTTTCTTCTTTTTCTTTGCAACTTTCTTTTTCTTAGTCACTTTTTTCTTCTTCTTTGTGACTTTCTTTTTGCTGACTTTTTTCCTACCAGCTGGCTTTTTTTTCTTTACAGCTTTCTTTTTACCACCAGCTTTTCTTTTCTTTGCTGCCATAGTAATACCTCCTGAGGTTTTGGTCTTTTAGGAATTCTTATAATTCCATCTTATTTGCCCATGTTTGCCCAAAAAAAAAGTTTCGTCAAACATTTTTTTGGAATCTGAATTGCTTGTATAGTTTTTTACATGAATTTCATTATTTTATGTCTGATTTGCATGTTGAATGGAGAATTTTGCCGAAAATTACTCAAAGAGATGGAAGATCGGCGTTGGATATCACTGTATTTACGAATCGCTTTAACTTTTTTTCTCGTTCTCTATTTCCTTTTCGGTCTGATCTTGCAAAATCATCTCCTGATTGCCGCCTCTTTCTATATCCTGCCTTCAGGAATTCTGCTTGGTTTTATTTTTTACCAACAAAAAAGGAACCAAAGAACTCTTTTGGAAAATCTTTATTCTCTTCTGCCCACTTTAATAGCTCAAATGAAACTTGGATTGGGATTTATGGATGCCTGGAATAAAAGTCTTCAATCACTTGAAAACAAGGCAAACCAAGAATTTTTGACGAAAATTTCTGAATCTCTACAATTTCAAAAAACCTATTTTCATTCTCACCCGGAAATTAAATACTTCCTTTCCCATTTAATGACAGCCAGACAAAGCACACAGGCTTTAAAACAAATAAAAAACCTTCAACAAAAAATTCAAGTGAAACAACTTTTCCTGAGAAAAGCCCGGCAGGTCTTATTTCAGTTAAGATTGCAATCCGGTGTGATGGCTGTACTTTACGGCGGACTGGTGGTTTGGAATTTAATCCACTACGGCCTGGAGTATATTTCCCTTATTCTTCTCTCTTTCCTGCTCTTTTTCTCAGGCCTTCTTTGGATTTTTAAAACCGGGAAAACTTTAAAATGGTCTCTTTAGCTCCACCTCTTCAAGCTGTTTTGGAAATTCGTCTTTATATAGAAAACGGGAACTCCGTATCACAAGCCATTAAAACTTATGTTCAATCCTCTGCAAAAGATTCTTTCGCAAAAGAGCTGGGACTATGGCTTTTTGCTGAAGAAACGGGAGGGGCTTTTAACATAAAGGCCTTGAAGAGCATCTATAGAAAACATCTGCTGGATATCTTAAAGCGCGGATTAAAGGGGGAGCCGATATTGGAAATTTTGGAGGAATATGAAAGAGACTTGATAGAAATTTGTAAAGAAGATCTGGAGAAACACTTACAAAAACTCCCCTTTATCGCGCTTATTCCCCTTCTTCTTTTTGAATTTCCAGCCCTCCTGCTCATCTTGGTCGGTCCGCTTCTGTTAAATCTATTGTCCGCTTTACAAAGTTAAGGAAAAAGATGCCTAAACTAACTTGGATACTTTTTTTAAAAATATCTCTTTTCATACACCTCAGCTCTTTTTCCTATTTGTTGTTTTCCATGCCTTCAGTGGAAATGAAAACTCAGGATATTCTTCATGCTCCTAATTTGAAAAAGCTTCAAGCTTATATGAAAAAACACAAAACTTTATCCTTTCAAAAGACACTCTGCGAAAAGCAGCTCCAATTAAAAGTCATACCCTATGCCTGCTACTTTTTTCCCGAGTTAAAACCGGTAGCGGACACCCATTGTCAGGAATTAGGCATTAACAATGTCACCTTATCTTCTCTGAAAAAAGCCTTATCAACCCCCCTGCCGAAATCCTGCCGGAAAATTCTAAAAGCGTTTGAGAAAATTTTAATTTACAGAAAAAAAGACCTTTTATTGAAACCTTTTCATCTCTGAAACGAAATCTTCATTAATCCGGCGGTTTTACATTGAACCAGCCGGTTCTCCTTATATATTAAGAAACTTGATGCCTGAAAAACCCCATGTCTTTGTGTCAAAGGGGATGACTTATCATATTCTCTCCACCCTTAAACCCGGTCCAGGGAATAGAGTCTATAAAGCTTTGAGAAAAAACCCCTCCTTCCCAATGGAACAGGAGGTGATTTTAAAAGTTTTCCCGAAAAGAACGAACAGTTTAAAAGATGAATTTGAATCCCTTCGGGATATCCGATCTTTTTATTCCATTCAACTCCTGGGTTTTGAATTCTTTAATGGAAATCCTGCTTTTGTGTTGGAATCCGTGCAGGGGGTGTCTTTGCTTCAACTCATCCATCACTTTACTCTATCTTCTCCTGAAGTTCGCTGTCTCCTTTCTCAAATTTATAAGGGACTAAAAGACTTAAAAACCCATCAGCTCTGTCATGGGGATTTAAGCTTAAATAATGTTCTCATTAACAAAGAAGGAAGAATTAAATTTATTGATTTTGGCAGAGGAAATTATAATCATTCTCTACAGGGAACTCCGCCATTCATTGCCCCGGAAGTTCTTCATGGCGGGCGACCGAACTTCTTTTCTGATTTATTCTCACTGGGCGTCCTGGAAAGATTTTTAAAAAATCCTCACCAGTTAAGCCGTTTAAAAATAAAAAACTCAGCAGATTTTTTATCAGAAAATCAACCTCTTCTTTCAAAGGACCCTAAAAACAGATATTTTACTCCCAGCCCGCTCCTGCCGGAGGACCTCTCATCCTTAAGCTATAAAGTCAAAGATTTGCTCTCTTTACTTGAAGAACGAAATTGGAGTACGCGGGAAATTCAACCGACAAAAAACCGCAACTTCCTGATTATGGGTTTTCTTATTTTGAGTTTCCTTACAGGCGTTCCTTCCAGCTCCAAACCCCAAACCAATGGCCTTCTTCACATTCGCACTCATCAATGGATTCTCATTAAAATAAATAAAGACACTCAGTATGCTCCTGTGGAAAAATCCCTGCCACCGGGAGTCTATCATTTACAATGGAGCACCCCGACTAAAAGCGGGGAAAAGACCATTCATATTCCTTCCGGACAAGTGCTCTTCCTAACCGATCGGGACTTTTAAGTTGTTTTGTGAGAAAGGACTCTTATGAACATCAAATGGGAAGGTCTGTTTTCAGGGCTTTTACAGGGAATAACGGAATTTTTACCCATTTCCAGCTCTGGACATCTTTTTTTATTAGAAAGATGGCTTCAGTTTTCAGAAAATCCCCTGTCTTTTTTCCTGGTGCTTCACGGAGCCACAGCTCTTTCCATTATTTTGGTTTTTTCCAAAGATTTAACAAAGCTAAGCCTTTCCCTCCAAAAAAAAGAAACCTTTCTGTTAATTTTAAAGATCCTCATCGCTTTATTCCCGCTTATTGTTGTTGGCCTCTTTTTCCAAACAACTTTGGAAAAAGAGGGTTTCCAAGATTGGATCGTGGGACTGGGCTTTCTCTTAACGGGGCTTCTTCTTTTCGTGCCCCCCTCCCTATTTAAACTCCGGCTGACAAAAGAACTGAAAGAAATTTCTTTTCCCGCGGCATTTATCATTGGGTTGATTCAAGCCCTAACTGTATTGCCCGGATTTTCCCGATCGGGATGGACAATTACAGCCGGGCTTCTTTTGGGATTGAATCCCCGGGCGGCTGTCACCTTTAGTTTTCTCATTGCCCTTCCGGCCATTTTAGGCTCCTGCGCCGTGGTTTTTCTTCAACAGGGTGGAATAAGTGGATTTTCCGGAGAAATGATCTGGGCCTTTACCGCCGCTTTTATCAGCGGAACTCTGAGCCTCCTTTTGGTTTTAAAACTGGTTCAACAAAAAAAGTTTTATCTCTTCGGCTTTTATCTCATCCCACTGGGATGTTATCTTCTATTTTTTAACTGACAAAAATCCCTTTTGCCTCTTTTCTAAAAGCGAGTTAAAAAAAGACCATGAAATTTGAAACAAAAGCCATTCATGCGGGACAAAAACCGGATTCTGTCACCGGAGCCGTGGTCGCTCCCATTGTCACATCCACCACTTTTGCTCAACCCGCACCGGGAAAACCTCTGGAATATGAATATTCCCGCGTTTCCACACCCACACGAAAAGCCCTTGAAATCTGTCTTGCGGAATTGGAAGGGGGAACCTTTGCTCTGGCGGTGTCTTCCGGTTGTGCGGCCATGAGTCTTTTGTGTCAATTTTTAAAACCGGGAGATGTGGTGTTAGCGGAAGAAGATCTTTATGGAGGAACTCTACGACTTTTAAAGCATCTGGAAAAAACTCAAAATGTTCAAACTCATTTTCTGGACTTTTCAGATCATGAATTGGTTAAGAAAAATTTAAGTTTAAATCCTCGGATTTTATGGTTGGAAACCCCGACGAATCCTTTACTGAAAATTATTGATATTCAAAAAATACAAGGCTTTAAAAAAACTACAAAAACTCTGGTTGTTGTAGATAACACCTTTGCCACCCCTTGCCTGCAATCCCCTTTATCCTTAGGTGCTGATTTGGTTTTTCACTCTGCCACAAAATATTTGGGCGGACATACGGATATTTTAGGAGGAGCGATTGTAACAGGCAGAAAGGACCTGGCGGAAGAACTTCATTTTTTTAATAAAACTTTTGGACCGGCTCTTTCTCCTTTTGATTCCTATCTCTTACTAAGAAGCCTTAAAACTTTAAGCCTTCGTATGAAAGCCCACGAAAAAAATGCCCTTCAGGTGGCAAGGTTTCTGGAAAATCATCCTCAGGTTCAAAAAGTGCTTTATCCCGGGCTGAAAAGTCACCCTCAATTTGCTTTGGCGAAAAAGCAAATGTCCGGTTTTGGCGGAATGGTCAGCTTTTATATTAAAGGAGGGGAGAAAAGAGCTATAAACTTTTTAAAACGCCTTAAAATTTTTACTTTGGCGGAAAGCCTTGGAGCGGTGGAATCCCTGGCGGAACATCCCCGAACCATGACCCACAGTGCTTTTTCCTCTAAAGGAGTGACAGGGGAACTCATTCGGTTAAGTGTGGGAATTGAACATATTGACGATTTAATTGAAGATCTGAAACAGTCTTTGGAAAAACAGGCTCGGTAGCTCAGTCGGTAGAGCAGAGGACTGAAAATCCTCGTGTCGGCGGTTCGATTCCGTCCCGAGCCACCCCTTTTCTTGAGTCCATTGTAGAATCCAAATAGATAGGTGACAAAAAACCCTTGCCCAAAGGGGAAAGTCTCATTTACAAAGGGAACATGAAAATTTTTATTGATACGGCAAATATAGAGGAAATCAAACAGGCCCATGACCAGGGAATCATTGATGGAGTAACCACAAACCCCTCCTTGGTGGCTCAAACAGGAAAATCCCATAAAGATTTAATCCGAGATATTTGCAGGCTCATAAAAAAACCGGTGTCTGCGGAAGTTCTGGCTGTCACAGAAGAAGAAATTTTAGAAGAAGCGAGAATTCTGGCAAAGATTCACCCCTCCGTCGTGGTAAAAGTCCCCCTTATTTCAGAGGGATTAAAAGCTGTTAAAAAGCTCAGTGAAGAAAGAATCCCCACAAATGTCACTTTATGTTTTAGCCCTAATCAAGCCCTTTTAGCCGCCAAGGCGGGCGCCACTTATGTTTCTGTTTTTATGGGTCGGCTGGATGATGTGGGACATTCAGGAATAGATGTCACCCTACAATGTCACCATATTTTAACTCAATACGGTTTTAAAACCCAAATTTTAGGAGCCAGTGTCCGGCACCCCTACCATATTCAAACTCTGGCAGAGGGAGGGGTTCCCGTTTGTACGGCTCCTTATAAAGTTCTAACCCAATTGATTAAACACCCCCTAACGGACACGGGCCTGGAAAAGTTTCTGGCTGATGCAAAAAAATCAGATATATAATTTTCCAATCCGGTATTTTTCTCCTGTTTTTTTAGAGCCTGTCCTCATTTGAAGTTTAATAAAACTATTGAGAATTAGGAAGGTTCAGCGTATTTTCTGTTACTTAATTAAAAGATTTTTCATCAAAATATGTGGAAGCTGACAGAAAACATACTTTTTTAAGCCATTTATTGAACTTCAGTCTAAATTTTAGACCTTCAACTGAGGTCACACCCTAATTAAATACAGTTATTAGTCGGGCTTTTGTTGGTATTTTGCTTAGCTTGGTCTGGGTAAAAGTGAAGTAGGGGCGCTATTTTCTTATGAGGACACGCCTTAGAAAAATCCTCTGTTTTATCCCTCTGAGAACAAAAATGGCCTTTTTTTAAGCTCCCGCAAAAGAAAACCGAAAAGAGGATTGTATGATGAGATTTTTTCTTGTTTTCAGTTTCTTTTTGACACTCATCGGCTGTGATGACTCTCCTAAAACGGCAACCACCGGAAACCTGGGAACCTTAAAACTTTCTAAAAGCTGTACCGGAGGCGGAACAGTACGCGTTTACGAAAAAAGCTCCAGCGCCAGTGGAGGGGGAACCACCACATTACAAGGTTCCGGGCTGCGATCCTCTATTCAGGGATGCCCTTCATCCGTCAACTTTAAATGTACAAGCCCTCCCTTTACGGCCGCGGCGTTTGGAAACAATTTCACGGGAAATGAAGTCTATATCTGTAATGCCGGAAAAGTCACTTTTTCCTCTATATCCAGTCAATCGCCTTCTTATATAAATACTTATCC
>JAPOOY010000231.1 GCA_026713205.1 Bdellovibrionales bacterium | reverse complement strand
TAGCAGAATTAGGCGTCTCTCTCATAATACCCTCGCCGTAATGGTCAAACCCCAGGCAGTGCAACATTTCATGCCGTATCACCTGAGAAAACATCCATAAACTATGCCTGAGTACCTGATCCAACTGTATGTCACACTCTACAATGTCGTCACGGCGATAATCAAATTTATCCGGTCGCAGCTTCACATTTCCGCCCCGATATATATTCCTCCATATAGTATCGGTTGGAAAAGGAAATTGCCGCGATCCATGCACCCTGGCCCACCCTATACGCTGACGGCCCGTGCTATGATTCCTCGGAAGACTCAGATCTAAGCATATTTCGGATTTTTGATTCAATTTTTTACAGTCATAGCCCGATGGCATATAGGTCGGGTATAGCATGATCACATAATCCATACCCATTTTTAATTCCTGGTGAATCCATTGCATGGATTGAACCAGCAGCATTTTATCCCACTCTCTGGAGGGATGATCAATCCGCTGATCATAATGCAACTCCAGAGTGAGAGTCCGGACTCGATCGTAAACTCCCGAACTCGCGGCGGAGGGAAAGGAAAAAACTAATAAAAAGAGAAAAAAAATCATAAGAAAAATGTGACACTCCTGGGAAGGAAAGATGTTGCCACTGTATGGATAAACCTGGATAGCTTTCATTTTCCTTCTTGATTATTCATAATCCCATATTTCTGAACAGCTTATCCCTGCCACATAGCCTTCAGGAATTTCCTCACAGGCAGATAAAATAAAAGAACTGAAGAAACAAATAAACTTTAAAAATTCCATAGCGCCTTTTGCTAATGAACTTTAAAGTATTTAAAAAAAAAGCAAAGAAAAAAAAGGAGTGTAAATTTAGATTTTTCACCAATGGAGAAAAATTATGAGAAAAAGTTTTCCATTTGTGGAAAGAGTGAAAAAAATGGATGGAAGAAACTATCTGATTTTACTTTCTATCTTTTATCCGTTTATAAAAACCATAAAAAAATCAGAAACCTTGAAGCAGAATTTCAAAATACAAGTTTTTTGATTTTGTAAAAATACCAACAACTCAATTCTAAAAACAACTTTCTTGGAAACGCAGGGCTGGATGAATAATCAGATTCATAATACTCTATCAGTATAGCTCATCATGAATCTTTATTGATAGGGCATTTGGGAGAGCCAACTCGCGGCTCGGCGAATTTCAAAACCTTCCCGGAAACTTTTTTCCCTTTTTAACTCTTTAACCAACTGAATTTTTGGAACTTTATAAAAGTAGTTGGAAAAGGATTTAAAATGAGGATGTAAACTGTCACTGGACCATTTCGCCTCTATTAAAGCGACCACTTTTTGGTTTTTTGTAAGTAAAAAATCTATCTCCTGTTTGCTCTTATTTCTGACATAATAAAGCCCTCTTTTTTCACCTTTTATATCTTCTCTCAACTGATTTTCTTTTAATAAGGCACAGGCTATAAAATTCTCAAACATAAGTCCTTTATTGGGTTTTAACAAAACCCAATTATAAAAATAATATTTTGGCATTTTTTTTAAACTCCTGGAGATATTTTTGCTATAAGGACTCACTTTAAATACAATATAAAGTTTTTCCAGCCAGCCCAGCCAATTTTGAATTGTCTTAGGAGAACACCCTTCCAGCTTTTCTGCAAGATGAGCGCTGGAAACAGGATTTCCAACATTTTCTTTCAACAATTCTATTAGCGTTTCAATCTTTGTAATATTTCTAGGACTTTCCAAATCTATTAAATCCTGCCGAATGATATTATCTATATGTGTTTTTTCCCATAAATTATAAAATGTTTGATTGGCTTGCATGTAAGGCTCGGGGAAACCACTGTATAAAAGAAGTTTATCCATAATAGCGGTTGCTTTATTTAAAGAGGCATTTTTACATAACTCTTTTAAATGCAGTGGCGCCAACCGAAAAGAGAAGTACCTTCCCGCCATAGAATCCCCTGCCTTTTTATAGATATCCATTCTGGCGCTGCCTGTAACAACAAGGCCCGGGGGAATCCCCTCACTATCAAAAACTCCTTTTAACCAACTCTTCCAACTTTTCTTTTTATGAAGTTCATCAAAAATAATATACTGCTTTTTTCTATCCCAGGATTGCTCTTCCAAAATAAACCTATCTTTCACATTATCATAATTGATATAATCATAGCTTTTGGAAATCATTTTTGCCACTGTGGTTTTCCCACACTGTCTTGGACCACTAATCAGTAAGATTTTCCTCCCAAGGTATTTCTTCAAATGAGGTAATAAAAATCGTTTTATTTTCATACTCTTACTATGATATAAAGGAAAAACCATGTAAAGACTTTTTTGGAGTTAAATACTAAAAAGTCATAACTTTTTGGCTGTTTAATACAAAAAAGTCATTGAAACTCTCTTCAAGCCCTCTTTTCTACAATTATATCGTTCATGTTTGAAAATTCAAACCGGAGGAGTATAAGTCTTATGGACAATTATTTGGTTCTTTGCATTTTTCCTTTAATTATTTTTGGCATTCAAAGTTTCCCACAATAAACTTCAGGTGGGAATTTACAGTAATCCTCTGAATAAAACGGTGGTGTATTTATTTCAGTCGAGCAATTCCTACGAAAGTGATTCTTTCAGTTTATTAATCTCTACAGCAGAAAGTCCCGTTATCTTGGAAATAAGAGATATCTCCAACTTATTTTTCAGCATACTTATAACCAAATCCTGTTGTCGTTTAGCCATTCCTCTGCCAAAACTATCATCCTCTCGGGCCATCTGGTCCTTCCAGGCCTTTTCCCTCGCTTCCTCCACTAGTCTCAATCCCTCCTCTCGGGATAATTCCTTCAAATGAAACATAGCCTCCTCCATCTCATAACCCTTCCGGGATAACTCCTTTCCTTCCTTCTCCCCCATTCTTCTCGACTCTTTTAAAAGATAACACCACTCCTCACGCAAATCAATAAGTGACGATGGCTTTCTCTTTCCGAATTTACTTAACTCCACCGTTACAAATCGTAAATCCCCAGTAAAACTAAAGTAAGGCGCCTCATCCGAACAAATGGAAAAAGAAGTGTAAAAATTCTTTGTTTTGGAAAACACATCAAATGTGCTGAAAATTAAAGAATAAGCGGGACAGAGCTTTTCATATTTTTCTCCGGTTTTAATTTGAGAGCTGTAGTTTTTAGCCCAGTAAAGGAGTATCCGTTTCGTGAAGCTTTTATAGGGGAAGGCCTGCATTTCCACATTTACAAATTCACCACTGTCTAACTGAACTCTTAAGTCCATGAGGGAGCTTTTTTCCTCAGAACTAAGGGAGGGAATCAAAGAATCAAGAATGATAATATCTTTTATGGAGGAATTTTGTGGAAGTGGGAGGAAAGCTTTGAGGAGAGATTTAAGAACATTCTTATTGAGTTTGAAGTAGTTTTTAAACATGAGGTCCTGAGTGAGGTTTAAGAACAGGGAGCGAGGTTTGGTTATTTGATTCATAAAATCCCCTTTGTCTGGCGAGGTGAGATATAAGTTATAGACAGCTATGAGCAAAAATAGCTAACAGGATTCAGAGGGTTATGAGTTGCTGTCAGAAGGTTTTTATTGGGATTTGTTCGGGAATCGGAAATTTTTATCTCTAGTTTGAATTTTTAGATCTTTTATATGAACAATGGCGGAAGGCTGAAGCAGAGGCTGTTAAACAGGGGCTGTTGAAAAAAGGGTTATATGAACATAAGAAAACATATTGAAGGTCGTATGGATCAATCATTTGATTCTTTGCATTTTTCCTTTAATTGTTTTTGGCATTCAAAGTTCTTCCCGCAATAAACTTCAGGTGGGGATTTACAGTGATCTTCTGAATAAAACGGCGGTGTATTTATTTCAGTCGAGCAACTTGCGTTCACAAGGAGTGCCACCATTAGAACGATTACATTTCGGTGAACTTTTTTCATAAAAACCTCCTCCTCTTAAGTTAATCATTTTTTGTACTGATTTTCATCTAAAAATGGATTCCTCTCACTCAGCCTAAAAAGACACGGGGACTTAACAGCATTGTTAAAACACCTGAACCCGGAAGCGGCCCCTGGGGAAATTCCAAAAAGGCCATCCCTCCCCTGGATATGGAAATAAAATTTCGTCCTTTTTCCCTTAAAGAAGAGGAAACGAACTCACTGAGAAAAGGTTGATGCCCCACTAAGGCCAAAGAAGAAACAGAAAGAGCGCTCATCGTTTCAAAAAATCTTTGCACATCCGCTTCCGGCCTGAGCTGTTCACTTTCCTCACTTTTTTTCACGGAAAAAAAGTCACAAAAAATATCCGCCGTTTGTTTTGCCCTTAAAAGAGGGCTATGGAGAAGTAAATCAAAAGAAAGTGTAAAAGAATCCACCATTCGCCGACAGACTTGCTGAAACTGCGCCCTTCCCTCCTCTGTGAGAGAACGCTCTCCTATGGCGCTGTCTTCAGCTAATCCGTGCCGCACTACCAGGATTTTCACACTCCCCTCCGGGAAAAATTTAAATGGTGCCCAAGGCCAGACTTGAACTGGCACGGTCCTTACGAACCCCAGGATTTTAAGTCCTGTGCGTCTACCAAATTCCGCCACTCGGGCTATTATATCTTGTTCCTCCCATTTGATTTCTATAGGATGAAGGATATGAGAACAAGCCTAAACCATAAATTCGCGCCTTTCAACCAATGGAAGGCCATCCTTCAGGCCTTTCAGGAAGCCCGCTTCTCCCTCCTCTGGGTTTTCAAAAAATTAACTTACACCTTTGGTCTTTTTTGGCTTCCTTTGGCGGCCATAATATTTTTCTCCGTTAATTACCTTCTCCCAGGTTACCCAATAACCCATGTCAAACTCAGCCTCTCCCTCTTTGAAGTCTGCTTTACCGTGTTTCTTGTGCCCTATTTCGCCTATAAATTTATTCAAACCAAAAAAGGTATTCCGGTTGAAACTTTTAAGGAGTTTCTCACGGAAACCATTACTCCCCTGATTTTTGCCTCTATAAAAGCCATGCTTGTCATCCTTCGCCACCTTATTATATTGTTTGTTCCGGGAGTCATCAAACTGCTCCGACTGTCCCTTCTCCATTACACGGTTTTCTTTGATCCAAGAGTAAGAACAAAAAAGCTCTCTCCCCTGGAGGCCGCCCAGGAAACGACAAAAGGTGTTCTGCTCTCCATTATTGTGATTTATATGATCTTTATTCTAATAGAACTGTATCTTCCCAAGGGATTGTTTCATCTTCTTACAATAGGAGTGACATCAGAAGATCTGTTTTTAAACAGCATGGCAAACACATTGACTTATTGTTTTATTTTTTATTTACATGCCTTTAAATACACGGTCATGACACATTTTTATTTTATCTTACGGGACAGAAAATGATTTGTTTTGGACATTCAGCCCAGGGGCTTCCGATTTTTTCTTATCCATTCGGCCAGGAAGGGCCGGAAATTTTACTGATGGGGGGAGTTCACGGAGATGAGCCGGAAGGAATATATCTCGCCTTAGGACTCCTCAATCGCTTCCTGGATTCTTTCCCTTATCACTTAAAAATCACCCTCATCCCCATTTTTAATCCTGATGGCGCTCTAACAGCCAAACGAACCAACGGAAACCAGGTGGATTTAAACCGCAATCTTCCCACTAAAAACTGGACTGAAAAATATGATACCCCCCGTTACAATCCCGGCCCCTCCTCGGGAAGTGAACCGGAAAACCAGGCCCTCATCCACTGGCTGAAAACTCATAGCCCCAAATTGATTATGACCTTTCATTCCTGGAATCCCATTATCAACACAAACGGAAATTGCCAGCCGGAAGCGGGCATTTTAGCTAAAACCCTTGGCTACAAAATGAGTGATGACATTGGATACCCCACTCCGGGAAGCTTGGGGGAATACTGCGGGCTGGAACGAAACATTCCAACAATCACCTATGAGGTGGAAAAGGGCCTTCCCGCGCCGGAAGTTTTAAAACACCACATTCCCGCCGTGGAAAAAGCCCTGCAAGCCAGCCAAAAAAGATAAAATCAGTGAGAACAACGACATCAAAGAGCAAACTGGCAGGCCGCCATTAGCTCTTCCTGCTCTTTCACATGAACAGCAAAAGAGCCACCCGCGGCGGCGGCCAATTCCGTTCGTCCGATATACTGTATTTCCGGATTTTGACCGATATTGCGAAGAGTGTTTTCAAGCTGAGGTTTTATATAAAACCAGGCTCCCCGGTTGGCCGGTTCTTCCTGAAGCCAAACAATTTTTTTCAAACAGGGAAACCCGTTGAGAATGGGATTAAGTTGTGTTTCCGGAAAAGGATAAAGCTGTTCCACCCGAAAAACAGCAGACTTGGAGTTTTTGGAAGGATCCTTAAGACGAGCGGCTTTTAAATCGTAATAAACCTTTCCACTGCATAAAACCACAGACTCAATATCTCTGGAATCCCCAATCTCACTGTCCCATATCACTTCATTAAACCGCCCGTTACAAAGTTCCTCCGCCCGAGCTGTCATATCCTGATGACGCAAAAGGGATTTAGGTGTCATTAAAATCAGAGGCTTTCTGTTTTTAAGAGTTTTCTGCCTTCTTAAAACATGAAAGAGATTTGCGGGAGTGGTAAGGTTGCAAACCTGCATATTACCCTGAGCGCAGAGCTGTAAAAACCTTTCCAGCATGCCACTGGAATGCTCCGGCCCCTGTCCTTCATACCCGTGGGGTAAAAAGAGAACAATATCCGTGGCCTGAAGCCACTTTTGCTCCCCGGAAGAAATAAAATTATCCACAATCACTTGTGCGCCATTTACAAAATCCCCGAATTGAGCTTCCCATATTGTGAGAAAATCAGGAGCCATACAGGAATTGCCGTATTCAAAACCCAGAACAGCCATTTCAGAAAGGGGGGAATTGTAAAGGCAGCATTCCACTCCTTTGGAAGCCAGATTTTTTTTCAGTGGAGAGTACTCCTCTCCCGTCTCTTTGTCATAATAAATGCTGTGACGGTGGGAAAAAGTCCCTCGCTTGGAATCCTGACCGCTGAGACGAATGGAAAAACAATCCTGTAACAAAGCGCCGTAAGCCGCCAGTTCACAAAGGGCCCAGTCCAATTGATCGTCCCCAATCCTCTCCCGTCTTTTTTTCAAAATTCTTTTCACTTTGGGATGAAGCGCGAAATCCGCAGGCTCAGAAGACACCACTTCCAAAATTTTTTTCAGTTTTTCCTTTGTGGTTCCCGTGGTTTTTAAAAAAGACACCTTGGGGATCTGCTCTCTGAGACCCAGCCAATCCTTTTTCTTGAGGGAAGCAGCGGGAAGTTCAGCTAAAGCGGTTTCATAGTTGTTTTGATGTTTATCCTTAATTTGCCCTGCCTTCTCTTCCGTCAGCGACTTTTCCTCTATGAGTCTTGATTGATAAAGAGCGGCCGCCGTGGGATGGTTTTTAATTTTTTCATAAATGGCGGGTTGAGTAAAAGATGGCTCATCCCCCTCATTATGCCCATGCCTTCGGTAGCCAATGAGATCAATAAAAACATCTCTTCCAAATTCCTGACGAAAACGAATGGCCCGATCTATGGCTCTCATTCCCGCTTCCACATCATCCGCATTCACGAATAAAACGGGAGCCTGAATGGACTTGGCTAAATCAGAGGCATAGGGAGTGGAACGACCTTCCCGCGGAGAAGTGGTAAATCCCAACTGATTGTTAAGAATGATATGAATAGCGCCCCCTGTTGTATAACCTTTAAGATGGGAGAGTTGTAAGGTTTCACTCACACTGCCCTGCCCGCAAAAGGCGGCATCCCCATGAATAAGAAGGGGAATAACGGATTTTCTGTCCTGTGTGTCTTTGTTTTTTCTCTGCAAAGCTCTTGTCATACCCAGGATAATGGAGTTGACCGCCTCCAAATGACTTGGGTTATAGCCCAAATGCAAACGGACCGGTCC
>JAPOOY010000278.1 GCA_026713205.1 Bdellovibrionales bacterium | reverse complement strand
CTCGGGCTGAACAGACAAATCCGGATCATAAAGAGAATCGGATAGCGCCCAAAGAACAGGAGAACCTGCGCTGAGGATAAAAATAAAAGCTTGTTTCAATACGATTTTCATTTGTCCGCTGTCAGGTTGTCAGATACACAACTAATAGATTCTCCCTCTAAATTGACCAGGTCCACTTAAAAATAAAACCTCTTTTTTAAAATCCTTTATATCCTTTTCAAAATTTAAATTGTATTCATCAAAACCTGAGACTTCCTGGAAAAGACCCCATTGCTTTTAATCTCCCATACAGCAAAATCCATTCTTTTTAGTTTCACTATTGCAGTCCCGATATAACCTTTACTGAAGATTCAATAAATTGTATGTAACCTTCTTTTTCCTCCTTTTGTTCACAAAAGTCTTTTTCAATGCAAGCTTTATACTCATTATATTTCTTAAATACTTTTGCAAATAGATTATCCTCATCGCTGGGAATAAATAACTGAGTACTGCCATTAATATGAATAAGACGAAGAATAGAAGGAAGAGAAAGAAAAACCTGTGAAAAAGGGGCGTTGCTTCGCTTTTCAGGAGTTTCATACTTTGCCAAATAGTTTTGATAAGACTTATAGATGAAAGGTTCAACCTCCCTATAGGCGGCGGACATCTGGGATTCTGATTGAGCCGGATCCCTGGTGAATTTAGAGAGATGGAATTGGAGTGTGGCCGGATCTATAAGACCTACTTGATATTTTTTCTGCAATTGCTCATAGACTGTATTCAATCGCCCCATTATACTCACCGATTCCACAATAAATGTTAATTGATTTATAATGGAAAGTTGCTGTACTTCAGCCTTCTGATTCAAAGTTATAACTTCATTGCTGGGGAATCGAGGCAAATGAGGCAGAGAAGCTGTGGGAGACAAGTCCAAAGTTTCCCTCAAAGCCGCTTTATCAAGATAGGGGTTTAAATCAAATCCATTTAAAAGAAACTCTTCAATTTCCTGAAAAAAAACTTTCCGAAAAGAAGGTTCAAGAACTGTAAAATTGAGAGTGTTATTCACCCACGCCCTTAATGTGCTATTTATTGAAAACTCATCTATAGGATCGTCTGCAAGTGGCTCTATAAAATACTTTACATCATCTGTAAACACCCCGACTTCTGCGATAAACTTTCCTAAGTTATTTTTTTCAGCCCATTCTTTAATAATATCAGACTGACAATTTATAAAACTCTCTCTTGTTTCGGAATTTCCGGCTCTTTCTGAATAATTTATGCTGTGATCTTTCCTCACCCTGGCTCTAATGGCTTCCATGGCTACAACCTGATAAGAATCAGAGACTCCATTTATACTTTGATACAAACATTGCTTGGGTGGAATAAAAAGAAACTCTTTATAAAAAGCCTTTATCAGAGGTAAAGTTTCATAGAAAGCCTCTACTGCTGAATAGGGCGCACATTCATCGGGAATCGTTCCGTTCCGCGCTTTTACGACTTGACACTTTTGTTTCTTTTTTTCTGTCATTTGCCGTAGAGAATCTTCTTTTTCCCGCTGAATGGCCTGACGAATAATCTCCTCATATTCTTCTATATCACTTTCACTAGCGGAAAAATCCCCTATTCCTCTTCCTCCGGCTGTTTGCAGGAGTTGGTTACGCAACTTGCTCCATCGCCTGTTAAATGGTTTCAAGGCAAATACTTCTAAATCGGTGAGAGTCGTTTTAGTATCCACAAGAACTCCAGTCTCCGCATCCCTAACCTGTATTATAGTCATTTCAAACATGTTTTCCCGAACGAGTTGACTGCTTTCATACCGTCTGGCATCCAGCATCATACTGTCTTTCATGCCACGAATTCTATTTGCCACTGTTTCCTTGGGAGTTCTTCCGTAATCCCATCTTAAACAAAAAGGATCTTTGGAAAGCTGATCCGGATTAAGCGTTGAGAAACGTTTGCCGCCACAGATATAATAACTTTTTATTTCACTCTCATTGATCTCCCTGGAAGCGCTTTCATTGGAATTTAAGCTTGTAAATAAAACAGGCCCGCTCTGAATTTCCTCCAGGATACTTTTTTCCCCGGCCGTTAAAGTGACAAATCCATCCACTTCATCTTCATCATTAACGGTTTCCAGTTGATCAAAGTACAAGTATCGTGTGGCCGCCAGATCATACTTTCCGGGAATAGAAAGTTGAGGAAAATTTAGGAAATTATAGTCCATTACAGAGGAATAATAAGGCGGTTCCCTGTGGCTGTCTGTTAAATTATCCTCCCAAATAAGCGTCCCATCCGACCAAACAGGCTCTCCGAATATTTCTTTGACCCGCTCATAATTTTTATAATGATTTTTTACATCTGCGGAAGCGGAAAGAATATGGCGAAAACCAAGAGACTGATGAAGAGCCTGTAAAGTGATTCCTAAAATAGGAACTCTTGCCATCTTTCGGCTGCATTGGATTTGAATGTCTTTGTCATCCAAGGGATCTTTTACGGATTGTATGGGATGTAAAGGGGGAACCACACCTTTATGTGTTTCAATAAAATTTACAACCTCAGGACAGAGTTTTTGAATTTTCCCATGAAGAAAGTCCGACACTCCGGGAGAAGTGGGAAGAATTTTCCAGGGAAGAGGCCACACATGAAAACGAATATACTTTCTGATAAGATGAATATACTCATTCACTATATGGGAAATCTGAACATTGGCTGTGGCTGATACAACCTCTCCCGTTATAGGGTGAGCCACATTGGATCCAATTGAAAAACGACTTAGGTTGTCTGTGAACACAAGATTCAGAATATTATAACGAATGTCCCCCAACTTCTTATCTCCATCATCACCCATCTTTATTTTGATCTTACGATCAGAATATTTACCCGCTTCCTGAAACTCCGCGTTTATAAGCTCAATGGCTTTATGACCAAAACCACGAATCCATTCATCCTTTGGAGTTTGAGTGGAAAAATGCCATTGAATTTCTTCCTGATTTGGATTAAATCGGATAACCCTATGAAAATTTTCAAAATCCGATCTTTTGTGATAGACAGTTTTATTGTAATATTTTCTTTCAATGTAAGATGTAGGATGAAATTGAGTGCTATCCTTTTCATACCATTGTTTTTGAGGGTAACCTGGGTTCTCTTTGGCTCGTTTAAAAGTATATTTAATAACAGTGGGAGTGCGCCCTTTTTCGTTTATTTCAACATTGAAACTGAAAAAATCATCTGAAACAAAAATACTATCAATGGTCTGAACGGCTGTTGAGGAAAGTGACCTTCTGGAATCTGTTAAACCCTGAAGCTCCAACAAAATATAAGATCTTTCCACATCTTTTCTGGCCGGTCTTCTTTCTCTCTCACCAAAAAAATTAAAAACATTCATGTCCTTATTTTTTTCATATTCCTTCCACTGAACAGGAATAAAAAGAAGCCGATCTCTATCTTTCTCATCCATGCCGTATTGATCGGAATCCATCACAACCAAATGATCAGATTGTTTCTTAAATTCCACCAAATCAACAGCTTTAAAAGGTTGATCACTGATCTGTTTTATTGTGTTTGTACTTGTTTGAATCTCCGTTTTAAGATAAAACCAATGGCCATTGAAAAAATCCGCCGAAAAGAGATCCGGCTTTTTCTTATACGCAAACAGCTTTTTATTCTTCTTATCCGTCCACAGCTGAACATACTTGGCGGATCCAGCGGAAATACCCTCACAATTAGGAATGGATCGGTCTATGATTTCACCATAACGATTTCTATCTTTTTCCGGAAGACAGTACTGAACGGGATACCCTACAAGCGGCGTGGCCAGAAAATCCCCCACCTTTCGCGCAACTGGCCTTTGATCATAAGGTATCGTCTCCGGTTTACCTAACCGGTAAAAAGTCAGATAATCGCCGTCCAAATGGGGCAAAATATAATAAACTGTATCTGGAAAGCCATAAAAATTATCCACTTTTCCAAAGAGAAAAGCCCGCAGTTTTACAGGATCATTCTTAACGGATTCCATATTTGTGTCGGCGGGAAGGTTCACATCCAAAAACTCATAATCCAGCTTGTAATACCGGTTAATAAAGGAAATGCCGGAAGAGGAATCAACGAAGACTCCCTCCTGGCTGACGGAATTTTTGACCCACTCTTTCTTGGAAACGGTTTTAATCCGCAAAGCGCCCAGTTCCTTTAAATGTTTTTCTTTTAAAGGAGCTTCAATCCAGCTTATCTTCTTTAAGGGAATCTGCTGCTTCCCTAAAACTGTACCCTTTATCTCTGTAGGTTTTTCTCCGGCGGGAGTTGATTCTTCCCCCTCTTTTGCCTCCCCAGACGCTTCATGTTGTTTTTGCGAACCCTCACCTTTAATATACACCGGCAATATGAACTGCTGAATATCATGAATTGTCCGGCCTTCCCTTTTGCCAAAACCTCCATTGGTTGGTGAAGTGCAGGAGACATTTAAAATCACACTGAAACCTATAATAAGGAGAGAGGGTTTTAAAGACCTTATACGAAACTTTGACGAATTTCTGAAGTTTGCCCAATCCATAAGAAATAAACCTTTAAGAGCCAACCGGAAAAAACCAAGACCGGTTTCCACATATTGTGTAAATTTTTTTCTAATGTTCATAACACATACTCTCTTTTCTTTTTTAAAGCCATTAATTATTCTCACAGTCATTAATGCAATTTTACCGTTGCAGCAATACATTCTGTGATGTGATATGATAAATTCCGGTTTTTTAATCTTATATGCAAATTTTTTATGTAAGAAATACACTTTCAATAACTAATTCTAATACTTGTTATAATTATTCAGCTTCTCAAATTCTAAATCCATTAGAAGGATAAGAGTTCAAACCTCATCTAAAACCTTCCTAAAAACAGAAATCCCCTTTAAAAGAAGAATTTTTATTCAAAAATCAAGATCAAGACAGAGACACTTAACCCCTTCAAGAATTTATTAACGCCATGCGATAATTTCTTTGGAAATATCCGGTTATAACCCTCTGCACAGCTTCCCTATCAGCCCTAAAGTTACCGGGATTGTTTCAAACACTGTTGGAGAAAGAGTAAAGACGCTTGTCATTGCCGATTTCTTCCTAAAATTACCGGGATT
>JAPOOY010000119.1 GCA_026713205.1 Bdellovibrionales bacterium | reverse complement strand
TATAACAGACTATAGGGGTCAAAAATGAGTTCGGCTTTGACACAGATGCGGCTGTAAGTCGCACTAAAGCAAAACGCATGTTTGAATTTTTGACCTGCTTTGACCCCTATAGTCTGTTATAAAGGGTGTAAGCATTTTTTCTTATGAAGAACCGGAAAATTTCAAACCGGAGGAGTATAAGATGCAATAACCTAGTTTTATGCTTATAATGATCGTGTTTGAAATTTTAGGTTATTTAACAAATAACTTAAAATTAACAAAACCTTAACATTTTACACTGTGCCATGCCAAAATCACAGACCGAAAAATAACAAAATCTGCTATTTTTAATTCTTCTGTTAAGAGTATGTTAAGCTCCTTTTTTCTATGATAAATCATGATATAATAGAATTATGAAAACAATGAAATTATCCATTACTCTTATATTTATTCTATCCAGTTTATTTGGTTTCTCCGCTTTTAGTACTTCTCAAAATTATGTCTCTGTATTTAAAAAGAATGTGCAGAAGAATACGACAAATGACTTTCAAACCAATTTAACACAAGATGTGCAAAAACTTTATAATATTTTACGCCAGAAAAAAGCCGTTGCTGTCCTGGAAACGACACAGAAAAAGACAGATTCTGAAAATGGAAACCTGGCTTTAGTATTAAAGTAATCCAACTTCCCTTGTGATTTTTACAGCACAAAAAGCTTTTGTAGAACTGCTTTTCTAATTTTTTAATGATTCGCTGTTATTGATACAGTAATTAGATGGAAACCGTGGAAAAAGTATGGAAAGTTAATTTTTGATTTAACTGGATTTTTCCAATTTTACCTTCTTTTGAGCATTTTTTCTGCCCACCTGTCACCTCCATCAAAATGTCTTATAACTTAAGGTGTCAGTATTGAGGATATTGTTAAGGTGAGACCAGGAAAATCACTCCTACGAATTATCAAGGAGAGTCATTTTTTGAAAATTCTATTTCACTGAAAACCTCTTCTATGGAAATTGTTTTCTCTGAAAAGTTAGAGACTTTGTTACCAAAAATAATTATAATTAACAAAATACATAGAGTGAGTTTGTAATGCCTCTTAAAAATGTTTTATCTATTTTGTTCCTCCTGTTTTTTATCAATGCCTGCTCCGGTGAAGATGTGTATCAATGCAAAGATAAGGAAGGGCTGAGGGAAAAAACCTTTGCGTTTAATCCTGGAGAAGTCACGATAAATCGTTTTCAATCTTTTTCTTTCTCTAAAGAAAGTATAAATCAATGGATAAAACGAGACACCCTTTATATGGATAATAATTGGACTCAAGCGGACACAAAACGGGAAATGTTGCTTTATGAATACCACGATCCACTAATACCGAAAATTGGAGCTTATAAAGTTATAAAGGCGGAAACGGAGATTGTTGTTTCCTTTGTCTTGGAGGATATAATTTCAGTCAGCCAATTGCCTTCTGGAAAATTGATTGAAGATAAGCATGATCGGTCTTGGTATGCTAAACTTTATCGCTTTGGTGAATATCCCACATGGACTTCTTTTTCAGTTCAGATTCTAATGGTTAAAAAGTATATTTTCAGCACTCAAAATAACACCCTCACAATGTTTATTGATTATCCCTTCCGACCGGAAAGAGGGGAAAAGGTAAATTGGACTTTTTATGATGAGATAAAACCAAAATATATTGGCTCTATGAATCCGGAGGAATTGGACTCTATATCTCAATTCAGCCAAGTCCGAAAAAAGTTTTATCCTAACTGCACAAAGCTTAAAGGATTTTATCTTTTCCTTTACCATACAATGCCTTTATGGGCTTGGCTGGCATATTTGACTTAGAAATAGAAAAATTTATAATTTAGTTGAATAAAGCAATAGAAAAGTGTCCTGAAATAATAAGATCATGGATAATTTTAGGGTACTTGTCCCCCATGTCAACCAGACAGCTTGATTTCAATAGAAAATCTGAAAATTCAAACACGATTGGTATAATTTGTCTGATATGCAACAAAACCCTACAGGTCTAAAACTCCTTCCATTACAACTAGAGCTTGTCTCATAAATACCTCATACATCTCCAGCTAAACTTAGACTTATTTTAGTCCACTTTTTCCACAGCTTTTGTATTCATGAGACAGGCTCTAATAAGGAACTCTAATCCATTGACTTTTGATTGATGAGTCAATTGGAACAAGCCAGCTGAAATGACATAAAGACATTTCGTTTTTCTTGAATTTTCCATAAACAACATCTATATCCGGATTAGGGTTGATGAAGTTATTTTTGCTATTATCAAACCAATTAACGCATTCTAAAACAGAACCTTTGAGAACTTTAATCGGATTTTTGAAATGATATGCTCTCTCAAATTTTACAAGGAAAGGATCAAGACCAAAGATTTTTCTTTTTTTTCCTTTAGGATCAGTAATAAAAATAGCATTGGCTTTTCCCCTCAAATGCATATGTGGATGCACAGAAAGAAGAAATTTTGTTTTTTCATTCTTATAAGAAGCTTTTATTTTATAGTTTGAAGCGCGGGCAGGGATATTTACTCTATTGTTGGATGCGGCAATGGAATAGGCTACTATTTTGTATTTAGGTTTTTTTTCTAAAAAATTTATATGAATTTGGGTAAAATCATCTATTATTCGCCTGCCTATAGGTTCATAGTGGATTTCTAAAATAAAATGAGAGCCTTTTGGCAATTTATATCCGACTTTTCGTTTCTGCTCTGTATTTATTTTGATTGATCCAGCCGAACCAAAAACAGCTATTGAATATTTATGAATATTTGAAGGGATACCTTTTTTTAAAGGATCATAAAATGCTTCCAGAACATACAAAAATACATGATGAATAACTTTTGGCTTTAAGAAAAATTTAACATTCTTTATCCATTTGTCCTCTTTAAAGTTTGAAGGAATAATAAATCTTTTATACTTAAATGCTCCTTCCGCAGGGATTAATACCTTTTCAGGAAGAGAGATAATATAATCAGGAACCTGTTTGACGCTTTCTTCTTTTGTCCATAAAATCTGTGGTATTTTTCCTTTAGAGGGACCTGGACTGCCATCAGATAACCATTTTAGAATTAAAGCTTTTTCCTTTAAAGTTAAACTCAGATCATTCTCCAAAGGACCTGTATTCGGATCTACAGACCAAGGTGGCATGAGATCCTTTTCAATAACATGCCTAAACATAGCTCTGCGGCCAATTACATCTTTATAACTTATGTAGTCAATCGGCCCTGGACCAGAAGGATTATGGCAGATCGTGCATTTTTTCCGAATAACGGGAGCTACATCATTCCAGAATACTTTTCTGTTTATTACAGGTCTCTTGATTATACAGTCTGAGCCAAAAGCCGGAATTTTTTTTGAAGTAACATTTTTGCCGGAAATTATGGAGTCTAAAATATCTATAAGATAATTTTCTTTCAGCCCAACAGCAGACTTTAATTGGTATTGATTATCTATAGGACCTTTATAAATAATTTGTCTGGAAGGCAGGAGAACAATAATTTCCCCGATTGTTTTCACATCCAATTCATTGACAACTGTTTGTTTAACATCAATCACATAGGGACTTCTAAAACCAAATCTCTTTAAATCTTTTTCCGCATTTTTTCTCTTATCAATCTGACCTACATAATTATAAATAAATTTGATGCCTTTTTTTCTGTATTCTTCTTCAAGACGAATCAGGTATGAAGCGTATTTTTCAGATATGGGACAATCCTTTTCCCTCATTATTATTACAACGGCTTTGACACCTTCTTTTTGTAATTCTGAAAGACGAAAACGAGTTCCGTTTATAGGGAAAAAAGATAAATCTCTTACCCCCCCCCCGAATTTTGGATTTGATTTTTCTATGTGTTTCTTTAATTTATAGATATTAAATTTTTTAACAGGTAACACACAAGCAGACAGACTTAATAATAAAGCATAAAGAAAAACACTTTTTCTAACTGGATATGATAGCGTTATACTCCTCCGGTTTGAATGTTCAGGTTTTTCTTCAAAGAAAATAACTCCCTTCATTTGAAAAACCTGAAAATTCAAACACGATCGGTATAATTTGTTTTGGTTCATAATGACTGAAGAGAGCTGTTTCTAATAATTATTTAACAATAACATACCCAGGTTATCTTTTCTATTGATTCATGATACTTTCTGACCCTATTCAGGAACAGTTGCAAATCATTATAAAAGAAAACCGCTGGAAAAGATCAAAATATTACGGAAGTCATTTTATGGAAACTTTGAACGGAAGCCCCTGGAAAGATGTTCCTAAAGAGCTTTCTCCCCGGAAAACAGCTTATAACCGTTTTAATCAGTGAATAAAAAGGTTTGTGAAACAATTTTTTTGTTTTATAAAAAAGACACTTGAGATAATATAAAGAAGATGATGTGGTCTCTTCTATTTCTGTATTTAGAAAGGATGATGAGGAAATGAAGAGAAAGTTTCTTTAAATTCAGGAAAGCGCTAATAGCAGAAAAATGAAAATATTTATATCTTAAACAGGGTGCCCTATGAGTCGTTTAGTAGCTACAAAATACAAGCATGATCAAAACATGATGACCATAGATTGGTATGTGGGGAAACGATGCAATTTCTCCTGTAGTTACTGTGCGGATTTTATCCATGACAATTACTCGTCTCATGTTCCTTTTGAGAAAATGAAAATATTTGTTGATAAAATCACACAAATTTATGGAACAAAAATACATTGGAGTTTAACGGGTGGAGAGCCTACCATTAACCCTGATTTTTTAAAGCTTTGTAAATATCTACAGGATAAAAAAGGTGATGTGTCCGTGTGTACAAACGGGAGTCGGTCTCTTGATTATCTTTTTCAGATGTATGAGTTAGTGGATAATATTGTATTAAGCCTTCATTTTGAACATATATCCAAGCAGTTGGATCAATATGCGGAAAAAGCCCTGGCTCTGGAAAAATGGAGAATGGAATGGAACCGAAATATTCCTGCTGAAAAAAAAGGATGGGGACCGGGGAAGATTCGCCCTAAAACATTTATTTTGCGTTTTATGGTGGTGCCCGGCTTTTCAAAAGAAATCAACGACTTGTCTCACAGGCTGTCCTCCCATTTTCAAAAGGTGGAATATAGGGTTATTCGCCCCCAAAAGGAAAACTTTGTAGATCGTCATAAGGTTAAAACAAAAAAAGGATTTTATAAATGGAAGGAGAGACCGGACACAAGCCCAATCAGTCAAAATACAAAAGTTGCTCCCAATCAGGATAATATCAGTCAAAAAGAGGAATTAATTCAAAGAGAGCAAAAATGGTATTCTGAAGAAGATCGTAAAACAATGGAGAAATTTTATAAAAAAATAAACCCTAATCGTAAATGGCTCATTGGATTTATAGAAAAAGATAATGGAGATATTGCACAGGAGGAGTACTACTATAACGATCTGAACTATCAAGGAAAAACAAAATTCACCGGATGGACATGCTATGCAGGGGTTCGGCTTTTAAAAATTGCTCCCAATGGGGATATTTTTATTGCAAATTGTTTTCAGGGTGGAGCCTTAGGAAATATTTATTCCATAGATGATAATTTTGAACCACCTAAAGAACCTGTTATTTGCAAAAAATTCAGATGCACGGATCCTCTTGATCTCAGACAGGTTAAATATATTGATAAAAAATATAAACACCTTATTGAATAAAGAAAGGTGAAATTTCAAGACATTAACTACAAATTAAGCCAACAGATTAAATCCATCGTAACTGGTATAGAAAAACACTCTTTTCATTTTCCTGTAAACTGTTCTCCAAACTGCTCCTGAAGCTGTCCTACTATTTTATTATATCTTTTTCTTATTGCCTCTTTCGTTATAGAAAATCTATCTCCCAAAACTGTATTAGATTGCGGTTCATCTGAAAAAAACCTGTCTTCTATAATAGCTTGATCTATTTCATCAGGAAATCTCTCTTTAACCCACTCACGAATTCTTTGAAAATCTATTTTGTTTATTATTGCTTCTTCTCCTCTTATCTTTTTGTCCGGCAACACTTCCGCCAATATAAGACCCTCGCCCCTGCTATTTGCGGGAGAATCATATCCTAAAAATGCTGGTGGTGACACATACTGAGCTACTGCCCTGATATTTTCAATGGAATGTTGTGGATTTTCTTCAGAAAATTCTTGAAGCCAGTCAGAGGAATTAGGATTAAAATTACCATTGTGCTTTCTTACTTTGAAGGCTTGATAGATCGCACTTTTGTTGTTGCTCCATACCATAGGAATAGGAATAAGATATCGATCTATATACCTCTGTAACCGAGAAGAAATTGCTCTATGTAAATAAACGGAAAATCTAACATGTCTAAACTCTCCTGTGTTGTCAAATTTTGGAATGACATCAAAAAGAACTAACATGCCTTGTTGCAGTAATTCAGCATAGTCCGCCTTCCACATAAATTTGCCTGCTACATAAGAAACCATATATACATTGGATAAAAATAAAATCTGAAAAGCTCTTTCTCTATCTTTTTTATTCCCATTGTTATAAACTTCAAATAAAGTCCTTTCATCTGCCCTGGAAAGCCTGCGGTAATCAGCAATAATTTTGTTATAGTCCATACTGTTCATTGCATTTTTCAAAACCGGTGAACTGTATTTCTCATGACTTAAAGAAGAGGATGAAAACGCTTCTGAACAAGGATCAGATTCAGATAGGGATTTAATGGGAGAAAAAAGAAACAGAACCAAAAAGAATCTCATTAATACCAACTGTCATAAAAATTACAATCCCCTTCAGCGCCCTAACAACCATCAATGTTACAAACTTCTCCTCATAAAGAAATTTGTTGACGAAATAGAGATTATAAAAAATTTTAATATACAAATAAATTTAAAAACTGCAAGTCTTATATATCAAAAACACAAATAGACTAAAAACAGTGAAAATTTTTCACATTATAGCCATATACTATGCTGCTCCGGCTTGAATTTTGAGATTTTTCAGATGAAAGAAGGATTACACTCTCCCTTAAGAAAAGAAAGGGCTAATTTTATGTAAGCGGAAACCGCAAAACTTAAACCAAATCGATATAAGAATTGGAAATTACGGCGATTAAGGAAAGATTATTCGCAAACCGGTTGCCCTTCGCGGCAAAAACTTTGAATGAGATCACTCATGATTTCAAAAATACTCTGATGACGGGATTTTGTCTGAGAGATGCTTCTCTTAGCTCTGAGTTTGTCTTTTTTTGCTAGATCCTGGCCGGATTTCTTTTTTCCACTGCCCGACGGATACCCTCTGCCGCTACGAGAACTGCTGCCACTGCCACCTCTTCGGGAGGATCTTCCGGAAAGAAAACCCTCTCCTCCAGCTCCCCCATACTGACTGCTTAAAGGTTTCTTTCCATTGCCATCTTTATCACCTTCACCGGAAGGAGGGCCACCAGGAGCCCCTCCTCCTCCAGGACTACCGGAAGATGTTCCTGCCAGAGAACCGGAACCACTATTTGACGATAAAGGAGTAAGAGCAGGTTTTTTTTCTTCTTCTTCACTGATAAAGGGATCTTCCGGTGGAGCAGCGCCCCCCTGCGGCTGTCCCGGAGTGGTTTTTATCGGAGCAAACTGACCCGGCCCTTGATTGGCATGAAGCGGCGCCACACCTACACTTAAAGGGGAATTGTTATCCGACGACGAAGGGGCTTTAGGAGGTTGTTGAGGTGGGGGGCCTGTAATTTCTGTGGAATCCTTCATATCTTTACCGGCTCTTTTCATCATTTCTCCCACAAGACCCAAAATCCCTCCTTGTGCCAGGGCGGCTATGGCAGATTGCTTTAATTCTTCACAAGCTGTAATTGCCGCTTCAGCAAGATCACAATCCGCTGGATCGTAAGTCACCGAATCGGCGCCCGGAGTAGGAGGACATTCAGGCGCCGGCGCTAATGCTGTTGCTGCCTTCTTTACATCATCACACTGTTTGCAGGCCGCACTCACTTCTGTACAAGTGCTCACACAACTGGTGACTTTTTTTAAACAATACGCGCCCACCCCCACATTAACGGCCCCCACAGCCTGTGTGGCCTGTCCCTGTGTTTCAACCACTTCACTGGTATCATCTTCACCCATTGCCGAAGCGGCTGAAACCATAGGCAGCATGGCAGTTCCCACAGTTCCCATCACTTCACCCGTGGAACAAGCAGACACCGCAGACATTTTCGCCTCCTTACAACTCCCAAGCTCCGTTTCATCAGGCAATGGATCACTAAACATATCTAACTCTGGGTCAGTTCCAGAATATCCTAAGAAATGAACAAACAAACAGAGACAAACACAACTGTAACGAAATAACTTTCCTAATGAGAAATTTACTTGTCTCCGCCGCATTTTCTTTAAAATCATCTTCATATTCCTTCAGTTTAAAATTTAAGGATTTTCCTCAATGTACAGATGAACTCCCTCATGAGAGTATGAATCTTTTATCAAAACACCTTTTCCATCATTCAAAATCAAATCCTGATAGATCACACTCCATTAAACTTTATCGGCTGATTTATCCCTCTCCCACAGCAAAATATTCCTTGGAAATGAACAAAATTAAAAGACACAGCTCAGGGCTAAACGGGCCTTTCTTTCACCATGTTTATGAGCTTAACTCGTATAATTTTTTCCGGTAGAAAAATATACACCAATCCGGTTTGGGTTTTGCGGTTTTCCATTTACATAAAGTTAGCCCTCCATTAAGGGAAGAAAGGGGGCAAAAGTGAGTTCGGCTTTGACACAGATGCGGCTGTAAGCCGCTCTGTGGCAAAACGCATGTTTGAACTTTTGCCCCCTTTCTTCCCTTAATGGAGGGTGTAATCTTTCTTTCCTCTGAAAAACCGAAAAACTCAAACTGAACCAATATAAGAACAACGGAAGTTTAAACCCTGAAATATCAGTTTATCTTGAAGCACTGGGAAGACTCTAATTTTTAAAATATTTCCAAAGAAAATTGTTTCAGTCTGAAACAGTCAATCCCAGCTCCGTAAGAGCCTCTTCTGCAGGAAGGGAGGGCGCCTCTGACATGAGGCAGGAGCCACCGGCCGATTTAGGAAAAGCAATCACATCCCGAATGCTGTCCGAACCCGTTAGAAGCATAATTAAACGATCCAACCCCCAGGCAATTCCTCCATGGGGGGGAGCGCCATAACTTAAAGCGGAAAGAAAAAAACCAAATTGATCTTCCATTTCCTGTTCCGTCAATCCCAGAAGAGAGAGAATTTTTCTCTGCATTTGCACCTGATGATTTCTAATACTGCCGCCAGCCACTTCCTGACCATTACAAACCAAATCATAAGCCCGAGCTTTTACCTGAGAAAAGTTTTTCTGCTCCAAAAGAGGGATATCCTCCTCTTGCGGGCGGGTAAAGGGATGATGACAACAAATCCATTTTTTCCGCTCTTCATTGTATTCAAATAAGGGGAAATCTTTCACCCAAAGGGAACGGGTCTCCTGTGCGTTAATCAGCTTCATTTGAACCGCAAATTGCCCCATCAATAAGGATAAAATCTTATTGACCAGGGAAATTTCCCCCACGGAATAAAAACACACTCCCGGCCCCTTACCCCCTCCCGCCTGAAACAGTTCCTTTAAAGGGATGGCCGAACTTTTTGCAACCGGGGATTTCCACTCCCCTTTTTCCGCTTGCTGAATCCATAGGACTCCCCCCCCTCCAAGGGATTTAACAAAATCCTGCAAACGATCCGCTTCACTTCTGGAAAGCTTTAATTGCGGAACAAACAGTCCTTTTGCAATATTTCCTTCTTCCAAACCGGATTGCAGAACTCTCAAATCGGATTTTTGAATAATTTCAGGAGAAAGTGTCTTCAGTTCCAGGGGATTCCTTAAGTCAGGCTTATCCGTTCCGAAACGATCCAAAGCCTCCTGGCAGGACAAATGGGGAATATCCCCTATTGTTTCATTTTTAATTTCCTTCCAAACAGCTTTAAGGATTTTTTCAGTAATACGAAAGACATCCTCTTCCTTAACAAAGCTCATTTCCATATCCAACTGACTAAACTCCGGCTGACGGTTGGAACGCAGATCTTCATCCCGAAAACAACGAGCTATTTGATAATAACGATCCCATCCCGAAACCATTAAAATCTGCTTTAAAGTCTGAGGACTTTGAGGAAGAGCATAAAACCGGCCTTTCTGAATACGGGAAGGCACCAGATAATCCCGCGCCCCCTCCGGAGTGCTCTTATAGAGAAGAGGGGTTTCTATTTCAAAAAAACCCTCCTGATCCAACATTGTTCGCATCACCCTTAAAACACGGGCGCGAATTTCCAGATTTTCTCTTAAATCTTTTCTTCGCCGAAGATCCAGATACCTATACTTAAGGGCCAGATCCTCATTCACTTTGTCTCCTGTACGAAAAGGAGGTGTTTTGGAAGCTGAAAACAAGAGGCCTTTATCCATTAAAACCTCCATATCTCCCGTTGCGATTTTTGGATTTTTCATTCCCTCCGGTCTCTCTTTCACTTCTCCTGAAACCGCTACGACCGCATCATAATGGAACTTTCCACCGGACAACTCCTTGGAATGAGAGGGATCAAACACCACCTGTGTCATACCCGTTCGGTCCCACAAATCAACAAACAAAAGGTTGCCATGATTTCTTAAACCACGAACCCACCCGTTTAAAGTGACTTTCTGACCCTCATGAGATTTACGAATCTCACCACATCGGTGAGTACGACTCCAATTAACTATCCGGCTCACAGCTTTTCCCCTTTAAAAGATCGCCTTTCCGCAGGAATAACATATAACAAAAACTCCCGCAAGACAGCCTTCCAGTCTTTCCATGCTTTTTCAGTTGAGTTTTTTCCCATTTGAAAGAGTATCTGTCCTTTCATGTGCTTAAAAAATCCAGACAGGCGTTTTGTCACAGAGCGACTTCCCGCCGCATTTGTGTTAAAACCGAACTCACTTTTGAACCCTTTATACTCTTCCGGTTTGAATTTTCATGAATCAAATTTAGAATAAAGCGACATACCCTATGATATACTGATCGTGTTTGAAAATTCAGGTTATTTAACAAATAACCGTTGCCATTTTCAGAAAGTCTCTCTATTTTTGAATGCTTTCTGCCAGGATGGCAGAATTATCGCAGGCCAGGATGGCCTGCCTGAAAAAATAGAGAGACTTTCTGAAAATGGCAACGGTTATTTGTTAAATAACCTGAATTTTCAAACACGATC
>JAPOOY010000222.1 GCA_026713205.1 Bdellovibrionales bacterium | reverse complement strand
CGATAAGTTTTTTTAGCCTTCAGGTCTTCCGTAATATCCCCTACAAAAGCAATACGCCCCGCTGTAATTCCAACCGCTTTATCTTTTTCCACGATAAACCGCTTGGAAGGAAGAAGCGCTTTGGTTGACTGATGAAATGACTTGTCATCAGATTGATCTGATGTGTAAATCAACGCATGATCACAAATTAAAAGAATGTCAAATGTTCTCATGATAAAATCATCTTACAAACAAAATCTCCGAAAACACAATGAAAATCGTTGACTTTTACCTCTGTTTCTTTTATGAAACATACAGAAACAAATGAAGTTTATTATGTGGCATTTATTTACATTAAATGTAGTCTTTTTACCTGCTTACTCAAGCCAATTTCTGGACAAATAGGCCAAAAAAAGAGAAAATACTTGAATTGGAATTAAAAAACCCTTTTCACAATATTGGAAAATCTAAAATCAAAATAGTCGTCAAGGAGATTTTAAATGGCAAAACAATTAGCCCTTATCACACCTACTGTTATTAAATGGGCAAGAGAAAAATCACATTATCCTCTTGAAATAGCTGCCAAAAAAATTGGAGTTAGTTCTGAAAAATTAAATGAATGGGAGAGTGGAAAAACTCTTCCAACAATGACTCAAGCCCGGAAAATGTCTCAGGTATATAGAAGACCATTAGCTGCATTTTACCTGTCACATCCACCAAAAGATTTTCCTCTTCTTAAAGATTTTCGCACAATAGAAGGGAAATCTCCTCAATATAGCCCTCCTTTAGTATTTCTTATGAGACAAATTCAGGAAAGACAGGTATGGCTTAGAGAGTATTTAAAAGAACAGGGACATGAACAATTAAAATTTGTCGGTTCAGGAAATCTACAGTCCT
This sequence comes from Bdellovibrionales bacterium, assembly GCA_026713205.1. Taxonomy (GTDB): domain Bacteria; phylum Bdellovibrionota; class Bdellovibrionia; order Bdellovibrionales; family UBA1609; genus JACOND01. The sequence continues at coordinate 8,750 of JAPOOY010000222.1, read as the reverse complement.
CTCCAAAGAGGCTATCAAAAAATATAATAAAAACCCTTTGGGGTAGTGAGAAAGAATATTCTCAAATAGCCTCAAAGAACGAATCAATCCCCTCTTTGTTAAATAGCTGGCTTGTCCAATGTGAGGAAAAAGGGATATTCATTTCCAGAACAAGTAATTTAAACTCTCATAATGTTATCCCAGTAGAAGAAGCAAGAGGATTTGTTATTTCTGATAAATATGCCCCTCTTATATTTATCAACTCAGGAGATTCTAAAAGTGCCCAATTATTTACCCTTCTCCATGAATTAGCTCATTTGTGGCTTGATATTTCAGGGGTTCCAGATCATTTTTCTGTTAGTTATAAAGGCAAGAAATCTTCCACAGAATTGTTTTGTAATCAAATAGCGGCAGAAATTTTAATGCCTGAAGAAAAAATTAAATCTTTTCCAAAAATGACAAATACTGTTCAAATAAAAGAATTTATTGAAGAACAGTATAAAAACTTTCCGGTAAGCCGGTTGGCATTACTTGTTCGTTTAAAATCTTTTTCTATGTTAAACCATGCAACTTTTAAAGCATTGCAAAGTCAATATAGAAAGGAATATGAAAAATACAGATTAAAACAAAAAATGAAAATGAAAAAAGCGGAAGGCGGTCCTAATGCCAACTTACTTAAAATTTACGCTAACGGAGAAAATTTCACAAAGATTGTAACTCTTTCCTATAAGGAGGGTCTCATTTCGGGGAGAGAGGCTTCCAGTCTCTTGGATATGAAACTAAACCGAATGGAAAAAATACTCCCTATGTTGGTTTCATAATAAAAGGACAATGATGCAAAAATATTGCTTGGATACAAATATCTTTATAGAACCTTGGAATAATTTTTATTCTATACAATTTACAAAAGGATACTGGGAGATATTGGAAAGTTTAGCTCAAAAAGAAATTATTTTTTCTGCTTCTGAAGTTAAAAGAGAAATAGAAAAAGTTGACGATAATTTACTGAAATGGCTTAAAGGTAAGAGTTTCTTTAAAAATCCAAATACGGATGTTCAAGAACAAATGAGAGAAATTATGAAAAAATATCCCCGTTTAGTAGATCCGACTAAAGGTAGATCTATAGCTGATCCTTGGGTTATAGCTCATGCTCAAGCAGAAAATGCTGTTGTTGTGACTTTAGAGCAAAAAGCTACAAAACCAGGTCATATTAAAATCCCAGATGTATGTAAAAAAGAGGGAATTGAATGTATTGATATTTATGAGTTAATCAAACACTTGAAAATAGAATTTACAGCAAAAATAAAGAAATCGCTTTATTAGCCTCCAATTGGCTATACAGTTTGATAAAAACTAAAAAAGAGATTTAAAAAAATGAATGAAATGCAATTTAAAATATTTTTCTGTTATCTTACTTGTGATTGGGTAGAAATTAGAAAAAGAGAAAGGAAAGAAAAATAATGCAAAGGATTTATTTATTATTGATTATTTTGTTTCTTGGTAGTGCCTGTAGTAAAAGTAATAGCCCTTTAGAAAACTCTCCATCTGATTCCACTATAAGTGCTTTAGAAAAGTCTTCCTCTGACTCCATGGCAGTTGATACAACCGGGAAAGAATCAGCTGAGGATACCTGTAAGATCGCTAATGATAAAGAAGAAGAGGCTAGGTCTGCCTGGAAGGCTGCTGTTGCTAAAAAAGAAGAGGCTGGGTCTGCCTATGAGGTTGCTGTTGCTAAACAAGAAGAGGCTTGGTCTGCCTGGAAGGCTGCTTTTGCTAAACAAGAAGAGGCTTGGTCTGCTTATCAAATGGCTGTTCAAAATAGACAGAATTGCCCTCGTTCTTAATTAAAAAATAAAAATCTGTCTAGTAATTGGTGGCCAAAGCACAAAAATAAAGAAATAATGCCCTATAAAGCTTTCCCTCATCTCCTTATATCAACTTGAATCTTGAAATCAGATGGTTCCCTTCTGATAATCTTTTAAGAGAATCCTCTAAGGAAACCTCCTAAAAATAGGAGGTGGATATTCTCAAAACAATGGATGAAATAGCTTGGGACATAGCTAAGGATGAGTATATTTCCAGCCTTGAAGAAGACAAGGAAGTTATGAGCTTTGACAATGGCTCAATCTACTTTTGGACTTCAGATATAGAAAATTTAATTGAAGAAAAACTGGAAGACTGATAAACAATGAAAGGCTTTTTGTTAAAGAACTTTTATCAACTCCACTTTAAAAACCAATACGGAATTGGGGGGAATACCTGGAGTGCCTGAGGAGCCATATCCTAATTCCGGCGGGATATAAAACTCATACTCCGCTCCCTCTTTCATCAACTGCACACCTTCTGTCCAGCCTTTAATAACACCATTGAGGGGAAAAGTGATGCTTTCGTTTCTTTTGTACGAACTGTCAAATTCCTCTCCATTGATAAAAGTCCCGCGATAATGCACCTCCACCCTATCTGTGGCTGAGGGGCTTCGGCCCGTGCCGGCCTTTAATTCTTTATATTGAAGACCGGAAGAAGTTGTTTTTACTCCCGGTTTTTGTTTATTTGCTTCCAGAAACTTTTTTCCCTCTTCTGCTGACATTTGTCCCCCTTTAGGTTTTTGTTTATCCGCTCTTTTATGAAGCGCCTTCCGAGTTAAAAGGGGCTCTTTGCCCTTTAAACTGTGACGCAGTCCCATAAGGAAAACCTTTTGATCCAGTTCCTTAGAGGATTGTTTAATCCGTTCCCCCAGACCATACCCCAGAACATAAGCCTGTTTCTTGGTCTCATTTGCCTCTAATTCTTTCTTAACCCTCTGATCATTCCATTTACAGGAAGTGATAAAGGCAAAAAATAAAATACAGCCCATTAAAAATTTCATATTTAAAGCCTACAGACAAATAACACACCCGTCAAGGTTGTTTTCTGAATCTGTTTTATATTGATCGTGTTTGAAATTTTCCGATTCTTCATAAGAAAAAATACTCACACCCTTTATAACAGACTCTAGCGCTTTGTCCGATAAATTCTTTCATAACCTTTGGTTGGAGCTAATAGCCTAAAAATCCATTTTTAATGTATGAAAAAACTTATCGGATGAAACACCAGGGGTCAAAAATTCAAACATGCGTTTTGCTTTAGCGCGACTTTCAGCCGCATCTGTGTCAAATCGTGCTCATTTTTGACCCCTAGAGTCTGTTATAAAGGGCCTATGTCTCTTAAATAAAAACCGGAAAATTTCAAGCCGGAGGAATATATTTCAAATTCTGGAAGTGTCTTAGGCACAATTAACTGATACACTATGGTATATTTTAACCTTCACACCTTGATCCTTGACCATTTTATCTTAAAGAACTAAAATAATACCGCATGAATGTCTTCCCTTATTATCTGACAGAAGTATTGGGAGTTAAAAATTATCTCTGTCCACGGGAAACTTATGCCACCCGCAAACTCATCGGCTCCTGGCCCTGTGATACTCTGGTTTTGACGGAAGGCGCTCCTCCCAAAGAAGCGCTCCAACTCCTTAAGAAAATCATGGGAGCTATTGAAGTTTCAGATTTTTCCTTAATGGAAATAAAGGATTTATCCTGTTTTTCTGAAATAAAAGATTTTCTTTTGGAAAAACAGGTAAAAAAAGTTTTAATCTTCAGCACAAAACTCTCCACGCAATTTACAGACTCCAAAACTGTTTTAACCTCTTGCAATTTGGAGGAATTATTAACCGGCCCTTCCTCTAAGGATAAAAAGCTAGAACTTTGGAATCGATTGAAAAAATGGAAACAATAATACCTATTACTTTGTCCGATAAATTCTTTCATAACCTTTGGTTTGGAGCTAATAGCCTAAATCCATTTTTAATGTATGAAAAAACTTATCGGATGAAACACTATTCATCTATTTGCAGGGATTCCGCCCGATGAGTTCCGAAAAGAATAGAGAGGTCTATAATTAATTTAAAGAGTAAAGAATGAAGAAACAAAATTTAAAAAACCAGATTTTCCATAAAAACCCCGATAAAAATAAATTTCCGGGTTTTAAAAAAATAACTCCAATAAGCGGTTCAGTGTATTTTATCTGTTGCCTGGTGATTATAAGTCTTTTTGCTCCAAAACCGTCTTCCGCCTGTACGGTTAAAATTCCCATTCAACAAGCTATTACAGCTATCACTTTGGATATTGTAAAAAAAACCGTGACTTTTGCAAAGCGGGAAGGATGTTCCTCTATTTTCCTGACAATGGACACTCCCGGAGGAAGCCTTCCTGTAACCCGTTTACTAATACAGGAAATTTTAAATTCCCCGGTTCCTTTTTTGTGCCTGGTATCCCCGGCAGGAGCCCAGGCCGCCAGCGCAGGAGCTATTATTCTACAATCCTGCCATGTCAATGGAGCTATTAAAGGGACCAATATGGGATCGGCCACTCCTGTCCTTCTGGGAAAAAACATGGAAAAAGAAAGTGATATGAGAAAAAAAGCTGTGAATGACACTCTTTCCTTCCTGGATTCTCTGACGAACCTTAGAAAACGAAATAAAAAGTTTGGCCAGGATATTGTATCTGACGCAAAGTCCGTCACAGCCGAAGAAGCCCATCGATTAAAAGCCGTTGATTTTACAGGCCACACAGCTCAGGATTTTTTGGATTTCGCCCAGGGACGCGAAGTAAAAATGGCTGAGGGAAAAAAAATGGTGGTTAAGGTGGGGGCCTTATTACCCTTTCCATTGAATTTTCGTTATAAGGTGCTTATCTTTTTTGCCGATCCTCAGTTTTTATACATGATGTTTCTGGGAAGTATCGGGCTTATTTATTTTGAACTCACTCATCCCGGTTTTCTTTTACCCGGCATTGTAGGAGGCATTGGCCTTATTTTATCTCTGATTGGCTTAAATGCCTTTAGCGTAATGTGGGGAGCTGTAGCTCTCATTCTTCTGGGATTTGCCCTGCTCTTAGGAGAAGCTTTTGTGCCCAGTTTTGGCATACTGGGTGTGGGAGGTATCGCGGCTTTTATTTTAGGCAGTTTGTATTTGTTTGATCCAGCGGAAACAGGAGGATACACCCTGCCTCTGTCTTTAATTTTATCCGTATCCCTCATCATAGGTCTTTTGATGATGGGAATTGCAATCCTGGCCTTTAAAACTTTCCGAATGAAGAAACACAAAACCGGTTTGGATTCCCTGGTGGGTGAAAAAGGAGAAGTGACAGAACTCCTGTCTGAAGAAAAGGGGTGGATGATTATTCAGGGAGAAAATTGGAAATTTGTTTCCACTGACAAATTAAAAAAAGGGGACAAAGCGGAAGTGACTGCTTGTGAAAATATGACCTTAAAAGTAAAAAAAGTTTGATTAGAGTTTTCTGAAGATTTAATAATCTGAATATTTCAACCCTGATAAAACGCTTACTTGTGTTTCATCACAACTTAAGAAGGGTTTTGATTCTGTTTAGCCATCTCCATAAAAGGGGTTAAAAAATCAATAGGTAAGGGAAAAACGAGAGTTTTTGTCCCTTCTCCAGTAATTTCTGTTAGAGCCTGAAGATAGGCTAGCTGAAGAGCTGTGGGATTTTTAGAGATGACTTCAGCAGCTTGATTTAGTTTTTCCGAGCGCTGGTATTCCCCCTCCGCACTGATCACCTTGGCTCTCCGCTCCCGTTCCGCTTCCGCTTGACGGGCCATAGCTCTTTGCATTTCCTTAGGTAAATCAATGTGTTTTACCTCCACAACAGAAACCTTAATGCCCCAGGGTTCTGTGGCCTTATCCAAAATTTCCTGAAGAGTTTGATTGATCTTTTCCCTGTTAGCCAGCAAATCGTCCATCTGATACTGACCTAAAACGGAACGCAAGGTGGTTTGAGCCAGCTGGTTCGTGGCAAAAAAGAAATCCTCAACCTTTGTAATAGCCTTTTCCGGATCAACCACACGAAAGTAAATCACCGCATTCACTTTCATACTCACATTATCAAAAGTAATTACATCCTGAGGCTTAATATCCGTGGTGATAGTTCTCACATCCACACGAATGATTCTTTCCACCAGAGGAATAAGAATGATAAGCCCGGGACCCCTCACACCCACGAATCGTCCGAAACGAAGGACCACACCCCTTTCCCATTCCGGAAGGATTTTGATGATGCTAAACGAAAGCACCAGTAAAAATGCAATAATATAAATCCAGATCATGAGAACCCCTCTTTATCGGTTTTCAGGCTGCAAGCCACCGTTCTTTGATGCCACCACCCTATCACTTCCCTCTCTTCTGTCAATGAAAAACTTTAGTTCCCCCCATATACATTTTCTGTATTTTAACAGGGCTTTGGTTTTTATAAATCTTTGATTTTACTGTGTTTTATCTTATATATTTGGATTATCTCTTAAATTACACAATGCATTTTCACAAAACATCTCCGGCCCCTAAGCTCTTTTTGGGAATATCTGCAAACTTCTTAACCCTCAAATTTCAACCCTGATTGATATATTTCCTTTGAAAAAAACCCGAAAATTCAAAACCGGATTGGTATAACTATAATAGTAAAAAATGAGGAACTTCCGCGGACAAACCTGTTTTCCAGATAGCAAACGCCATCAGGCCTTTCGTCTTAATTCAAACAGCCTGATAACCCCTGACCAAAAAAAAGGTTCAGGATAAAGATGGCTTTTCCTCCTCTGTTTTGCTATTCTACAAAATATGAATCGAAAGTTATTTATTATCGCCAGTTTATCTTTCTCAACTATTGTCATTCTCCTGGGAGGGTATAATTGTGCAAGTCAATACGATCAATCCGGCCCCGGCCCCTATGGTCCACCTCCAGGTTCAAAACCTCATTCACCACCCGCTAGCGGTCCACAGCTTCCGGGAGAACCGCAAGAAAGCCACTGCAACCGAAGTTACTGGCGCGAAAAAATTCGGGAATTGGGAACAGCATCAGCCTTTATTGAAATAGACCGCTCTAATTTTGAAGATTTTAACTTAGGGCAACCCATCAATTTTAACATAGACTGTAGTCGTCTGCTTTTAAATATGAGCAAAATAAGCGGAGGCAATGCTTACAACGGTAAACTTTATCTCGTATATGAACAAGAGAACTCACCCATAGGCCTTCAATATGATTCCGGCAGTTCCGAAAAAGAAAATAAATTTAACACATGGTATGGAAGCTGGTCAGCTGACAGCAGTGGACGCACGGGAGCAAAGTTTAGCGCTATCTTTGAACACACAAAAAAGGAAATGGCTGTTATCCTGCAAATCAACAGAGTTGTAGAATCAGATGTAACAGATGGAGAAGTGGTTCTTTTGGGATATGGAGATATCTGGTTTAAAATGTTTCGCCAGGCATTTCAATTTGATTATAGAAAAAATGATCCATGCCTTCGCAGAGAAGGCTACATAAGACATGCCCAGAGAAAACCACCTGTGCCTTCATGGAAATGCTGGTTTGTCCCCATAGGGCCTTACAATTGTTATCCCAAGGGAGTTGATACATCATTTTCTGTCCCTAAAAAAAACTACTCCGGCACCTCTTATGCTGAACCAAATCTTGATATTCGGTCAACGCCCACCTGTTATAAAAAATATGGTTCTTTTTTAGGTTTGGATATTAACAAAGCCTTTAATGTGGATTCAGGCAGTGCTCATCCCTGAGGTTGAAAGAATTTTTCCACAGTTCTTTTGAAATTTTTATTCTTCCGGTTTTCCATCACTCCGTCGTAAACTCTTCAAGAAGTGTTTTAATCTTCTTTCTGTACACTCATCTCTAAATTAGCCCATAGGATAGCAGATACTTTAATACAGTTATACTTTCAAAAACAGACGACTAAATTAAGCGCATGAGTTTTCAGAATAGTTTTTATAAATAGGGTCGTTTTTTCCGGAGATTAGCAGGATATGATTGTTGGAGAAAACTTGACTCTGTTATTTTTGAAACTCTAATGTTTTATTTTGTGTGGAGATATGTCTTAATAAAATCACTCTTGCAGGACTTTAAGATGAGGAAACACTTCCAAATAATTTTGACCTCTAATTTTATCCAACGGAGGGACTGTATCAAAAAACAATTCCTTGGCCTTATCATTTGGCTTAGTATCAGATAAAATCGCTTCTACCAAGCCTTTAATAATTCGCCTATTTATTTCCTTCTTTTCATGGAAATTGCACATATAGCTCTTATCCAAAAAATGTTTTACTTTATCCGCGCTCTCTTCTCTAAGCCTCAAAGGAACAAGCTCATGTACTAAATGAGGAGTGGTACGCACTAATGAAAATGAAAAGAAAAAATTATCCTGCTGTTCCTTAACAAGGGTATCTATATACCAAAGTAACTTATGAACAGTATAAACCTGAAACACATTCATGGTTATTTGTATAAGCTTGATTAAGCTTTTCTTTAATGCTTTTGATTTAGTTAAATTATTAACTACAACAGACCATTTTGTAGGGTAGCGCATATATTCATTTTCTTCCCCATAACCATCTATGGAAAATCGGATTTTTCCACTTTTAAATCTGTTTAAACTGGCTATTATTGATTTTGTTAAAATAGTCCCGTTAGTTGATAAATCAAAATACATATTTCTCGCTTGTGAGTGCAATGACACTTCGGTTAAAAATTCAACACTGTTTTTGTCAAACAAAACTTCTCCTCCTCTCATCTCAAGATATGTTATAGAACTGATGTTTTTAAAAAACTGTTTTTTAAAAAAATCACTGTCACTTAAAAAAGGTTTATCTTTTTGATAAAACCTGCTGAGCGCATTGGTGCGATTCAAATCAACTCTTCCTATTCTACTTTTATTGT
>JAPOOY010000228.1 GCA_026713205.1 Bdellovibrionales bacterium | reverse complement strand
GTTATAAAGGGTGTAAGCATTTTTTCTTATGAAGAACCGGAAAATTTCAAACTGGAGGAATATAAATCTGAAAAAATTTAAAGAGGATCGGTTTTACTTCTTTTCGCAAATCACATGAATTTCCATTTGAGATCCGCCTCCAATGGACACATTACTCGTCACAACTAAAGAGCGACCGTTCTCCACTTCATAACCCAAATCCAATTTTTGTCCCCCTTGAAAAAACCGGACCCGATGGGGGTTTTTACAGGGAATGGAAACCCTGGGAACATCAACATAAGCGGCAATTTGACCGAGCTGTCTGGCATAAGCCCTGTCACAAATGGAAATAACCTTTCCTTCAATAAGGTTCCCGTATTTTGTTAATTCCTCATCCTCTGCTTCCGCCAGACGGGCATACTCCCGTCCGTAATAGGCACGACCTCCAGCCCGCCGGTCCCTATTTTGCTCATCAAAACAAGCTTCACCTCCTGAATAGGAAGGAGGGGGAACAATAATGGCGTGATGACTAAAGGTTCTGAAGTGGCCCAAACGGTGATAAACCGTATCCACTAAAGTTGTCAGTTGATCTTTTTCCTCCATGAGACATTCCTCTGTGGGCTGATCATCCGGATCAGTGGAACTGCAATTGTCCTCATCTGAAAGAACAGCAAACACAATATGAGCATCTATTCCCTCATAAAAATCCGGGTTTTTTTCTATGGATAAATTAAAGGCATGAATGGCTCGTTCATGGCCGGAGGGACAAGCCTCTCTGGAGGAAGATCCACTGCTGCCAGAGCATTGAGTCTCACAATGAGGTCCTTCTCCGTGTTGCTGAATACACTGCTCACAGGCGCTGAGACCGCCGCCCCCATTGCTAGGTTGATTCCTTGCCTCATCACAGGCTTGCGTTTCCGGACGCTCCACAGCTTTTATAAAAGCGTCCACAGTGGCGGAGCTGGGAGACTGACCGACTCGTTCGTTTTCCAACCATTTTTTCCCGCCGATAAGAATAAAATTTCCATCCTGGTAATCTTCCCCTCTCGCGGGATTATTTGGGGAAGAGCTTATATCTGTTGTAATAATAGCCAAGCGATACTTTAAATGCCGGATATGATTCAAAAAAGGTCTTAACTGTTCTCCCATATTTCTATGCTCCCGGCTCATGGAGGAAGAATTATCAATAGCTAATACTATTCTCACCTCACCCAATTCCACAGGATAAACGGTTTCTACAAACTCTCTCCGAGGGGAAGGCTCCGGCCGGTCTCGTGGATCTCGAGGAGGATCATCCGGACCTCTTGGGTCCTCCGGTTCCGGGGGGAACTCCTCAGGATCCGGAACGAATGGCTCCGACGAAAGTTCGGGGGGCCGACAGATCCCTCCGGGACGGCTTTCAACCGCCTCACAAACCGCTTCCGTATCTATATAAGTTGTGTGGGAACAACCAATAACATAAACCACCACGGCAATGGCGGCCGCAAATAAAATAGCTAAAATAGGTCTTAACATACATTAATAAAAACGGAATATTTGACGGAAAACATTAGAGACATTCATCTTCCTAAGCAGCTAAAAAGGGTTTTACACGCCTTTAGTCCCGGTTTACATTTTCAGGTCTTTAAAATAAGAAGAATATGGGCCCCTTCACGAGAGTTGAAAGGTCCGGGAAACTTCTCAACAGTTCCAAAATGGAATTCGGATTTGACACAAAAACGACTTTAAATCGCTTTGTGACAAAACCCCTGTCTGAACTTTTGAACTCTATACTTTCTTGAAAAGTTACTTTATACCCTTCGTGTTTAAAACTTTCCGGTTTTTATTTAAGAGACATAGCCCTTTATAGCAGACTCTAGGGGTCAAAAATGAGTTCGGCTTTGACACAAGTGCGGCTGTAAGTCGCTCTGTGGCAAAACGCATGTTTGAATTTTTGACCCCTAGAGTCTGCTATAAAGGGTGTAAGTATTTTTTCTTATGAAAAACCCGGAAATTTAAACTGGATTGGTAGATTCTCTCTGTGTAACAGAATTTCTAAGTTGAGAAATAGCCAAGGCATAATCTGAACTTTTAAAAATAAAACTTCCTGAAACCAAAACATCCGCCAAAGCCACCTGTTTTGCGGTTTTTTCAGTGATTCCCCCATCCACAGCAATCAAGGGGGAAGGAGAAAGAGATTTTACCATTTCCCGAAGCTGCCGAACTTTATCGGCCTGATTGTTTAAAAAAGCCTGACCTCCCTTTCCCGGCTCCACTGTCATCACCAAAACCAAATCCACAGCCGGTAAAAAGGGCTTAAGGGCTTCCACGGATGTGGAAGGACGAAGGCTTATCCCCGGTTTCATATTCAGGGATTTAATACTCTTTATAATTTCCAAAGGTTTAGAAACAGCTTCCACATGAATCGTTAAATAATCCGCACCCGCCTGTGCAAAGGATTCTATGAAATTTTCCGGATGACTGATCATGAGATGCACATCAAAAGGAAGTTTCGTCACGGGTCGCAATTTTTTTACAACAGGAGGCCCAAGGGTTAAATCGGGAACGAAATGTCCATCCATCACATCAATATGTATCCAATCCGCACCCGCCTTTTCCACGGCCTGTATTTCCTCCCCCAAGCGGGAAAAATCAGAAGAAAGTAAACTGGGAGCCACCCGTAAAGATTTGGACATAAATAAAAAGTTCCCTGTTTTTTCTCTTAAATCAAGTGAAACAAAAAATATACCTGTCGTGTTTGAAATTGCAGGTTATTTTATGAGTCTATCAGCCAAAAACCTCTCCGGGAGCTATAGAATTCCCTCTTAAAAATTCCGCGGCTTTTTGTTTTCGCTTACCCGGGCGTTGGAGTTCCAAAAGACTTAAAGCTCCTTCCTGACCACAAGCCACAACCAGCTCTTCCGGGTTTGATTCAATCACCGTTCCGGGAGAAGAAAAAGAGGATAAGGAAATCCGGCGACAGCGATAAATTTTCAGTCTTTCTCCCTTAAAAAAAGTAAAGGCCTGAGGGCCGGAAGCCAAGGCCCTCACCTGATTATGTATCCGGGATGCAGCCCCATCCCAATGAATGAGACCTTCCTTTTTCTGAATTTTGTCGGCAAAAGTGATCTCCCCTGTTTGGGGAATAGGTTGAACACGACCCTCCACATAATCCTTCAGTGTGTTTTGCAACAGTTCTCCCGTAGCCTGAAGGGCTTTCTGATAAATCTCTAAAGAGGTTTCCTCCTCTCCTATGGAAAATTCCCTTTGGCCTATAATATCTCCCGCATCCAGTTGTTCCGTCATAACCTGAAGACAAACACCTGTTTTTTTATCTCCAGCCATTAAGGCTCTTTCAATAGGAGCGGCTCCCCGCCATCGGGGAAGCAAACTGGGATGAACATTAACAGCTCCTTTGGAAAAACAACTAAAAAAAGCGGAAGGAACAATGCGGCCATATCCACAAACTAAAGCCAAATCACATTTTTGTTCCGCAATCTGTTGAAGAAAGGCCGGTGATAATGTTTCAGGAGTTAAAAGGGGCAGATTTTTCTCTTCACTAAACCGCCGAACAGGAGAGCCTGTTTGTTTCAAGCCTCTTGAGTGAGGTCGATCCGGGCGGGTGATCACCATTGTTACCTGGTAATTTAAGTTCAACAAAAACTCCAGGCATTGAACAGAAAAATCAGAAGTTCCGGCAAAAATCAGGGAGATCATAAATTTCTTGAGTCAGCTCTCGCCCCTTCCGGATATCCATGTTTCTTAATATCCTCCCGTAAACGGGCCGCTTTCACAGGGCTTAAATAATCAATAAATAATTTCCCATCCAAATGATCCACCTCATGTTGAAGGCATATGGACAACAACCCATCCGTCGTAAGGCTCATCTCCTGATTGTGAAGGTTGAGGGCTGTTAAAGTGATGGTCTCCGCCCTCTTAACTTCAGCGAAATAGGAGGGAAAACTTAAACACCCTTCGGAAAAAACAACCTGCCCTTTTTTTTCCACAATCTCCGGATTAAACAAAATTAAAGGTTGTTTAATTCCCTTTTCCAATTCAGATTTTAAGGTGGAATTATCATAACGACTTTCATTTTCATCGGATAAAGGCCTTGTATCCACCACAATAAGACGAACGGGCTGACCCACCTGTATAGCCGCTAATCCCACGCCTTTTTCCGCATACATTGTCTGTAGCATCTTCTCTCCCAAGGTTTTCAGTTCAGGAGTGATCTGAATCACCTTTTTCCCCTTCTGCCGAAGGCGGGGATCGGGGAATCTTAAAATATCCAAGGCTTTCATCTTTTTATATTTTACTCAAAACCCTTAAAAAGTCACTGGAAATATCCGAAGGCTGTTTGATCTTTGAAGAGCTTTCTTTTTCACTTAAGAGTGTTTTCTCTTCTGCTTTCCTTCATTTTTATATGGATAAAAAGAGCTTGAATAGCAGAAGGGTTCACTCCACTAATACGCCCTGCCTGGCCTAAGGTTCCCGGTTGAACTTTTATAAGCTTTTCCTTTTCTTCCAGGGAAAGTCCTTTAACTTCCCTATAATTTAAATCTCCAAGTTTTAAGTCTTCCATGATTTTTAACTTTTCCACGAGGTCTTTCTGTCTCTTAATGTAACCTTCATATTTTATTTGAATCTCAACCGCGGAAGAGATCTCCTCTTCATTTTCTCCCTCTTCAAAATCCAGGAAATGCCTTAAATCCTTCAGGGATACCTCCGGTCGTCTTAAAATCTCCCGGGCGGTTTGAGGTTTTAAAAGCGGAAAACTTCCTATCTCTTTGAGTTTGTTTTGAGTCTTCTCATTGGGAATCAATTGGTGGGAGCTTAAGCTGTTAAAAAGGTTTTGACGGGTTTCCAGAATTTTTGAAATTTTCTTCTTCTGCAAAGGAGGAAGAAGACCCAGTCTCTCAGATAAAGGGTATAATCTCTCCCAAACATTATCTTCCCTTAAAATAAGCCGATGTTCCGCCCGGGAAGTGAACATGCGGTAAGGTTCTTTTGTTCCCTTGGTCACTAAATCATCAATCAGAACTCCAATATAGGCCTCATGACGCTTTAAAATCACCTCTTCTTTGTTTAGAACTTTTTGAGCCGCATTGAGACCTGCTATCAATCCCTGGCCTGCAGCCTCCTCGTAACCACTGGTTCCGTTAATCTGTCCCGCCAAAAAAAGATTTTTTATTTTTTTTGTTTCCAAAGTATGAAACAACTCTAAAGGATCTATAAAATCGTATTCCACCGCATAACCGGCCCTTAGAATCCGCACATTCTCCAATCCGGGTATGGTTTTTAAAAAAGCCTCCTGCGCTTCAGCCGGCAAACTTGTGGACAAACCTTGAACATAAATGGAGTCCGTATGTAATCCTTCCGGCTCCAAAAAAGTTTGATGACGATTTTTATCTTTAAATCGTGTCACCTTGTCCTCCACGCTGGGACAGTATCTCGGGCCGGGTCCTGTGACAGCTCCGGTGAAAAGAGGGGATTTTTTCAAGAAAGACCGGATGATTCCATGGGTTTTTTCATTGGTATAAGTCAGATAGCACTCCACCTGAGGGAGTAAGGGGTTTTGAGGACTTAAAGGACTGAAAGGTAAAAAAACAGGATCCCCTTTTTGAGCTTCCGTTTTTTCCCAATGAACGGAAGTTCTATGAACTCGTGGCGGTGTTCCGGTTTTCAAACGATGAACCTGAAATCCCTGATCCCGCAGTTGATCGGACAGTCCGGATGTAGCCTTATCTCCCGCCCGTCCGCCGGATTTTTGCTCTCCTC
>JAPOOY010000183.1 GCA_026713205.1 Bdellovibrionales bacterium | reverse complement strand
AGAGAAAAGACTGACAGAGAAAGGCGATGTTGAAACGGAGACCTGAAGATCGATCTGAGGAGACCATAACGCAAGGTGAGAGAAATCCTCGCCAATGGGTAGATATAACCTTGACATTACTTTTCCATAGGTGAACTTTTAGCCCCTTTCTTCCCTTAATGGAGGGCTAACTTTATATAAATGAAAAACCGTAAAATTCAAACCGGATTGGTATATTTGAGATCTTTTCAAAAATTTCCGATAAAAAAGACATGAGAGTTCTTGTTTATTTTATGTTCTTTTTATTAGTGGATTGTATTCATACAACAGATAAAGTTTCCCAGGCGGAAAAAAGCGCCTACAGAGATCTGGCTTTCTTTTCCCCTTCCGTTCTTTCTCCGACAGATAACAGGGAGATGACTTTGTTTTATGATATGTGGGCCTCTCAATTTAAGGAAGCGATTGAAAATTATAAATCCGCCATTAAACAGTATAAACAGGTGGTTTGGAATTTTAAGAAAATGTCCAAATACACCGACAAAAAACAGGACCGGTTGTTTCGCAAGCATTTTAAAAATGCGGAGATTCATTTAAGAGCCGCAGATACTTTTCTCAATAAGGCGCAGCAGCTTCGCACAACAAAACCTCCTTTTGGCAGTCAAAATGCGCCTCAAGTTCCTTCAACTCCCTGAAATTTTTAATGTCAATACAAGGGTTATACAGATCCGGTTTGAATTTTTGAGCTTTTCAAATTGAAAAAATTAAAAAAATCAAACAGTATGGGTTTATGTTGGATTTTCTAAGAAGAACAGTGGGACAGAAGTTTCTTGTGGGACTGACGGGTCTTGGCCTGTGTCTCTTTGTACTCATTCATGTTTCGGGAAATATGCTGATTTTTGTCGGTGCGGAACAATATAATCTTTACGCCCACGGACTTCATGAATTTTTTCTTATGGAAGTTTTTGAGGTGGGACTGCTTACTTTGTTTATGGGGCACATTTTAATTGCTTTGAGTTTAGGATGGAAAAACCGATTTGCCCGAAGAGAAAAATATAGGCACTCTGTGAGCGGAGATAAGAAACCAGCTTTCGTCCATGCCGCACTTGTTTTCCAGGGTGTGGCTTTGCTGGCTTTTCTTGTTTGGCATCTCCTCACTTTTAAATTTGGTCCTTATTATGAAATTTCTCATAGGGGTCAAACAATGAGGGATATTTACCGATTGGTTGTGGAGGTTTTTCAAAATCCTCTTTATGTAGCGGGTTATAGCGTGGCTTTACTTATTCTTTCCGTTCATTTAGGGCGCGGGTTTTCTGCAAGCCTTAAGTCCTTGGGATTTAATCATCCTCAATATATGCCGTGGGTGGAAAGGTTCGGTTGGCTGTTTAGCGCTCTCGTTTCCCTTGGATTTTTGTCACAGCCTTTTTATGTGTACTTTTTTTTATGAGGAACAATATGATAGATATTCATCCCTTAAAAAGTTCTATCCCGGAAGGGCCTTTAGCAGAAAAGTGGGATAACTATAAGTTTTCCGCCCGTCTTGTGAATCCATCCAATCGGAAAAAATTTGAGATTATTGTTGTGGGTGCGGGGCTGGCTGGCGCTTCCGCTTCCGCCAGTCTTGGAGAGCTGGGATATAATGTAAAGACTTTTTTTATACATGACAGCCCTCGCCGCGCTCATTCCATTGCCGCTCAAGGGGGGATAAATGCAGCCAAAAATTATGCGAATGACGGGGATTCTGTTTACCGTTTGTTCTATGACACTATAAAAGGCGGAGATTTTCGGGCCAGAGAGGCAAATGTTTACCGGTTGGCTCAAATTTCCAATCAAATTATTGATCACTGTGTGGCTCAAGGAGTTCCTTTTGCCAGAGAGTACGGGGGGCTTTTAGCAAATCGTTCCTTTGGGGGGGCTCAGGTCTCCCGGACATTTTATGCTCGGGGTCAAACGGGACAGCAACTTTTATTAGGCGCCTACGGATCCTTAATGAAGCAAGTGGATCAGGGAAAAGTGACACTTTATCCTTATACGGAAATGTTGGATCTCATTGTCAGTGAAGGCCATGCCAGAGGGATTGTGGCGCGGGATCTGGTGACCGGAGAGGTTACAATTCATACGGCCCACGCTGTTTTGGTGGCTTCCGGAGGTTATGGAAATGTGTTTTATCTTTCCACAAATGCTATGAATTCCAATGTGACAGCGGCATGGCGTTGTCATAAAAGAGGAGCTTATTTTGCCAATCCTTCCTTTGTACAGATACATCCCACTTGTATTCCTCAAAGCGGGGAACATCAGTCCAAGCTCACGCTCATGTCTGAATCCCTTAGAAATGACGGGAGGGTTTGGGTTCCTCTTAAAAAAGAAGACAGCCGCCTTCCTCAAGATATTCCCGAAGAGGAAAGAGATTATTATTTGGAAAGAATTTATCCGGCTTTTGGTAATTTGGTGCCTCGGGATGTGGCTTCCCGTCAGGCTAAATTTCAGGTGGATCAGGGAAGGGGGGTTGGCGTCTCCGGTGAAGCCGTCTATTTGGATTTTACTCAGGCTTTAAGGAATCAGGGCATTAAGGGGATCAGGGAAAAGTATGGAAATTTATTTAGCATGTATGAACGCATTACAGGGGAAAATCCTTATAAAACGCCAATGAGAATTTTTCCCGCCGTTCATTATACGATGGGCGGTTTATGGGTTGATTATGATCTTCAAAGCACAGTCCCCGGGCTGTTTGTTTTAGGAGAGGCGAATTTTTCCGATCATGGGGCCAATCGTTTAGGGGCATCGGCTTTGATGCAAGGTCTTGCAGATGGGTATTTTATAGCGCCTGCTACGGTGGGGAATTATTTGGCCGGACTTAAGGAAGAGTCTTTAAACCTTGAAGATTGTGAAAGGGCAAAGAGGGAAACGGAGGATCGTTTAACAAAACTTTTAAACCTTAAAGGTTCACAAAGCGTGGATCAGATTCACCGAAAGCTGGGTCGTATTCTCTGGGATTTTTCAGGGATGATTCGTTCGGAAAACAGTTTGAAGAAAGCTTTGGAACAAGTCAGGTCATTAAGACAGGAATTCTGGAATGAGGCGGTTGTCCCCGGACAAAATGATTATAAAAATCAGGAATTGGAAAAAGCGGGACGGGTGGCGGACTTTCTGGAATTGGGGGAAATTCTTATAAGGGACGCTCTCATACGGGAGGAATCCTGTGGATGTCATTTTCGGGAGGAATATCAGACACAGGACAATGAGGCCCTTAGGAATGATGAAAACTTTTCCCATGTTACAGCTTGGGAATGGTCAGAGGAAAACAAATGGCGGGAATGGAGAGAGCCTCTTTCTTTTCTTAAAGTTAAACCAAGTCAAAGGAGTTATAAGTAGTCATGAATTTTAAATTGAAAATATGGCGGCAAAAAGCGTCGGAACAAAATGGAAAATTTCAAACATTTAGGGTGCAAAATATTTCACCGGATACCTCTTTTCTGGAAGTGTTGGATTTGGTTAATGAGGAATTGGTTCTTGATAAAAAGGAACCTGTGGCCTTTGAACATGATTGTCGGGAGGGAATTTGCGGTTCCTGTGGAGTGATGATCAATGGAGAGCCCCATGGTCCCGGAAAGGGAGTAACAACCTGTCAACTCTATATGAGGGAATTTAAGAACAATCAGGAAATTTACATAGAGCCTTTCAGGGCAAAGGCTTTTTCCGTGATTCGGGATCTCATAGTTGATCGTTCCGCTTTTGATCGGGTGCAGCAGTCAGGGGGATATATTTCTGTAAATACGGGAAGCGCCCCTTCCGCAAATGCCCTGCCCGTTTCCAGAGAGAATGCAGGACGGGCCTTTTCAGCAGCGACTTGTATAGGGTGTGGAGCCTGTGTGGCCAGTTGTAAAAATGCTTCAGCCAGTTTATTTGTGTCTGCGCGATTAGCTCATTTTTCTTTATTACCTCAAGGGAAGGCGGAACAGGATAAGCGGGTTCTTAAGATGGTGGCTCAAATGGATCGTGAGGGCTTTGGGGCCTGCTCTCACACAGGATCTTGTTTTGCGGCTTGTCCTAAGGAAATCAGTTTGGAGAACATTGCCCGAATGAACAGGAGTTGGACGAAAGCCGTTTTACGAAAACGACAGGGCTCTAATTCCTGAATGCTGTGACAAAGAGAATCTGATGTTTAAATTTTGAGATTTTTACTGAGGAAAATTTTATATATTTTCCTTGTGTCAGTTTTTAAATGAAGGGGACACATTAACCTCTGAAAAAACTCTTTTTAAAAAGTAGGACAATATGGAAAGAGAGATTATTTATGAATTAAAGGGAGTCAGCAAGGTTTACACCCGCGGATCACAATCTTTGTCTGTTTTGAAAAATATAAATTTAAAAATTCAAAAAGGGCAGGCTCTATGTATTATGGGACCCAGTGGAGCCGGTAAGAGTACACTTCTTCATATTATGGGAACTTTGGATCAAGCCAGTTCAGGGTCAGTTTTTTACCGAAATCGGGAATTGATGGGATTTTCCGATGAAGATAAAGCCTTTTTAAGGCGAGGGAAATTAGGTTTTGTGTTTCAATTCCACCATTTGCTCAGCGAATTTACGGCTCAAGAGAATATTCTCATTCCGGGGCATTTTACGGGTCGGGGATATAAAGAGGCTGTAAAAAGAGCCCGGTTTTTAATGGAAACTTTGGGGATTTCTTCCAGAAAAGATCATTACCCATCTGAAATGAGCGGAGGGGAACAACAGCGAGTGGCTATCGCCCGCGCTCTTATGCATGAACCGGAGGTTTTGCTGGCGGATGAACCCGTGGGAAATTTGGATCGGAAAAATGCTCTTAAAATTAGAGACTTATTTTTTGATCTTCAGAGGACTTTTCAGTTGACCCTTGTATCTGTAAGTCACGATATTGGTTTTGCTGGAGCTTTTCCGCGCATTTTAAGGTTGGAGGACGGGCTCTTAAAAGAAGCCATAAAATAGTTTCTTCTGTTTAAAAATTTCCAGTTTTTCATAAGAAAAATGCTTACACCCTTTATAACAGCCTATAGGGGTCAAAAATTCAAACATGCGTTTTGCCACAGAGCGACTTTCAGCCGCATCTGTGTCAAAGCCGAACTCATTTTTGACCCCTATAGGCTGTTATAAAGGGCCTATGTCTCTTAAATAAAAACCGGAAAAATTCAAACCCGATCGGCATAAGACATAAAATGCTTCGGTTCCTATTGATTGCTCCTTTCCGGGAAGTT
>JAPOOY010000212.1 GCA_026713205.1 Bdellovibrionales bacterium | reverse complement strand
TCCTCTTACGAAAAGACAGATTATGCCGCTCTTCAGGAACAATGGAAGCGCTTCATGGAACAGATATGGAACATTCCTCAAGAAAAGAACTTTAAATTTCACTCTTCTTATGAAAACAAAAGCCTTCAGGAACAATGGGCGTTCTTCTCGGGACAGGTAAAGGATACTCAAAAAGAAAATCCCACTCTTTCCTCAACAACTGACAACAATACAGACCACACTGATCTTTATGAGCGATTAACACCTCTCATAAAAGAAAATGGCTATAGAGCAAACTTTGCCGCTGTTCCCGAGAAAGTGCAATTCAATTTCCAGACAATAGATTATACATCATGGGGTAAGCAAAATAATAATGATAATTATCCAAATTGTCATAGAAAAAATGAGAACCCTCCCGGCGAACAACTGACAGAAGAGGGATTGTCAGCTTCTCAAAAACCGTGGAAATTCCGCATGATACGAACATGGGGTGTCAAAGAGATTAAAGGCAACCCCAATTGTTACAGAAAAAATGAAAAAACCTATTGCGAACAATTAAAAGAACAAGGCCTGTTTTCAAAAAATACAGATTGCGATTCTTTAATTAAAACCCTATCCAAAAAAGATTTTCAGGAACCATGTGACGAACCTGAAATACTAACAAATATCAACTATTGTGATGTCCTAAAAAGTCTGCTTTCTCACACTGAATTTTCTAATTCGGAATGTGAAAGTGACAGTTGTGAATCCTTAAAATCTAAAATGAATCTTCTTAAGGCGGTTTATGATCATAATTCCTGTTATCGCGTAAGCAATAATTCAAAAAATATTTGTAAAGATTTGCAAAAAGAATTTAGTTATACAAAATCCACTCATGATAGTGTATGTTATGAATCAATAACAGGATTGACAGAGGAAGACGAAGATAGAAGCGACTGTGAATCTCTTAGTAAAAACTCTCCTGACGATATTTATGACATGGTTTGTGGAAATTGTTTTTATAAAGTATGTTTTTACCTTTGGAAAGGCTTCCCATTTAATGAGAATCTTAGCTTATCAACAAACCCTGATGCTTTTTCTTTTCAATTCAACTGTGTGCAATTACAACCACCAAAAACAGTAACAATGGAATATTTACAGGATAAATTGCCCTTATTATCTGATTTTAAAGATGAATACCATTGGGACAATTACAGGTATTTGTCGGACCTTAGACAATCTGTTCCTGAAAATTTTAAAGAAAATTTCCTCTTTTTAAAACCTCCTTACCATCTCTCTGATTCTGATAACCCTCCTAAATTAGATAAATAGAACTATTTTATCAGTCAGGGTTCAGATTAGAAGAGCTTTTTCCTCCTATAAAAATCAGTTTCAATTCAGTTTTTTGTTGAAAGATTCAGCTAAAGCAAATTAAACTTGACTTTAATACAATAACATAATCAAAAAACATAAAAAGGAGAAACTAAATGCTTTTTCAAAAAGAGCTTCAGCAGGCCAAGGAAATTCTGGAATATTTTAAAAAAGAATTTGAAAAAATGAGAGTGGAACAGGCAGAAACAGCTCGTAAGATTTGTAAAATAGAACAGGATATCATGGAAATTAAAAAACATATTGTAAGGAGTTAAAATGCCAACTATCTTTACAAAAATCATCAATAAGGAAATTCCCGCTGATATTGTCTATGAAGATGAGAAATGCCTGGCCTTTAAAGACATTAACCCTCAAGCGCCAGTCCATATCCTTGTTATTCCCAAGACAGAAATTCGCTCCCTTGCGGACATAACACCTGAACATCAGGAGCTTATGGGGTATTTGCTGTGTAAAGTAACGGAAATCGCAAAAGCTCAAAACCTGAAGGAAGGATATCGGGTGATTATAAACACTGAATCTCATGGAGGACAAACTGTCTATCATCTTCATATTCATATTATGGGAGGTCGGCAAATGAATTGGCCTCCCGGATGAAATTCCCTGATACTCCTCTAGTGGAAAGAATATAAATTGAATGTTAAAGAAACCAAACTGTTTTTACAGGAACTACATACTTTTCCGAGAAAACATCTTGGGCAGAACTTTCTAATCAACAGTCAGTTATCCAGGAAAATTGTTTGTGAAGTGAAGCAAACAAAAGGCCCCTGGATAGAAATCGGCCCTGGCTCGGGGGCTCTCACCCGTCTATTTTCTGAAGAGGAGAAAAAAATCTTAACCCTTATTGAAAAAGACAAAAAGATAGCCAACTACTGGAAAGAAAAAAATTATTCCGTTCTTATGCAGGATGCTCTGAAAATACACTGGACAAAACTCCCTTATTTCACCACATTATTCGGAAATTTGCCCTATCAAATCGCAGGTCCTCTACTCCTTAAAACCTCTGTTTTCTCAAAGCAAATGGACACCATGATTCTTATGATGCAAAAAGAGGTCAGCTTGAGAGTGCGGGCAAAACCAAAGACAAAAGATTACGGTCTCTTATCCGTTATAGCTCAAACTTTTTGGCATATTCAATGGATAGCTGAAGCGGGCACTCAGGATTTTTATCCTCCTCCAAAAGTGGCTGGCCATGTCTTAAGATTTCAAGCTAAAATCTCTCCTGTGCCGGGAAATGAATTTTTAACATTTCTTAAGTCCTGTTTCGCCCAAAGAAGAAAAAAGTTAATCCACCGTCTTCCAATCTCTCTATCACAGGCTGAAACCCTTCTTTCCGAAATAAATCGGAATACCAATACGAGAGCGGAAGAACTTACGCCGGAGGAGTTTATTTTTCTCTTCCAAGAAATTCAATCAAGGAAATCCTCTCAGGATTGACTTTTTGAGGTATCTTAAGTATATCATAGCCAACCTTGTTTAAATTTTTCTTTTTTACCATTTTTATTTTTCTGAGTTTTTCGGCTTTCGGAGAAAAAGCGCCAGATCAAAATAAAGAAACTTCCAAAGCAGATGCTCAGATTAACAAAAATGAAGCCTCCGGCGCTACAATGGATATAAAACAAACCTCAAACGAATCAACAGCCTATCATAAAGACCTGCTGAAAAATTATAATAAAACCATCCATTTGGAATGGCTCGGAGGATTAGGGATGACAAATTCAGTTGCTTTCTTCTTACCTCTGACCTTGGAAGCGCAAGCGCTAATATTAAATCATCATAATGGAGAACTCAGATGGTTGTTCCAAGCGGGAGGAATCCTGTTAAGCACACTAAAAATGGAAATGAATATCTTTCCCCTACTTCAAACCGGCTTAAAATATCATTTTTCAAAGAAATTTTACGGATCACTTAAAGGGGGACTCATCGGTGTCAAACCAGGTGATCGGATGTGGACAGGCGGGATACTTATTGGAACTCAAATTGAAACTGTAACAATTGAGGGAGGAATCCAATTTTTTTACCCGGATGAAGATCATTATGATCATGGAATCATATTCAATATGGTGTCTCCCATAAAATTATGGTAGATGGAAGAACTTGGTTATCCTGTTGTATTGAGGAATATTTTGAAAAAAGCAAGACAAATGATTTTTAGGAGATTAACAGCTAAAAACTGTTTGGAAAAAATATTTAAATTTTCCTTTCTTTATACTCCTTTCCTTGCTTTAACGGTATCCTGCGGACCATTTTTCCCTGCGAACAAGCCCTTCTTCTGGAAAGTGGAAAAAAACGAAAAAATCTCTTATTTTTTAGGCACCTTTCATTATGGTATTCCCCTGGAAGATCTTCCCTGCTCAAAAACCATTTTAACAAAATTACGAAACAGTGATCTCGTTCTGACAGAACTTGGAAGTGGGGTACAGGACGCTCAGAAGGAGGAATGGGAGAAGACTTTTAAACTTTCTCCAAATAATGAAGACTTTAACCAATTAAGCCCTGAAAGCCAAAGATTTTTAGAACAAAACGGAATCAGCAAAGAATTAACCTATTTCCATTTAAATTATTATTTAACCATTTTATGTTTAAAGAAAGCCGTAGGTGAAGAGACGGCCTTAACCAGTATGGATGTGCAAGTGAGATCCGCCGCGATATATTTTAACATTCCCTCACAGGCCCTGGATACATTGAAATTAAGGAAACCCGGCATAAAATATCACACTACAAAAGAAGATATAGAAAACAAGATTAAAAATTTCCATTTGTGCCCAAAGTACATCCAATATGGTATAGCGGCTTACAAAATGGGAAATAAGCTTTTTACCACTAAAGGATTAAATAAATGGTTGCATAACCGTTATTCAACCAGTGAGTCTGATAAATGGCTCCTTAAACATCGCAATGAGAAATGGGCTACACAATTTAAAGAAGCACATGAAAACCATGATCATATTTTCATCGCAGCTGGATCATTTCATTTCACCGAACCTTTTAACCTGATTGATATGCTAAGAAGAG